>NZ_JAAKGN010000026.1:0-43109 GCF_011039295.1 Modestobacter sp. KNN46-3
CCCGGTCAAGGAGCCCCCCTACGTGCCGGGGATGGACGTCGCCGGGGTGCTGGCCGAGATCGGGGAGGGCGCCGACACCGACATCCACGTCGGTGAGCACGTGATGGGCATCGTCGTCCCGTCCGGTGCGCACGGCGGCTACCGCGAGGACGTCGTGCTGCCCGCCGGCTCGATCGCCCGCGTGCCCGAGGGCGTCGGCGACGCCGCGGCGGCCACGCTGCCGATGAACGGGCTCACCGCCCGGCTCGCGCTGGACCGGATGGCGCTGCAGCCGGGACAGGTGCTCGCGGTGACCGGCGCGGCCGGGGCGTTCGGCGGCTACGTCGTCCAGCTGGCCAAGACCGAGGGGCTGACCGTGGTGGCCGACGCCAAGCCCGAGGACGAGCAGCTGGTGCGCGACCTGGGGGCCGACGTCGTCGTCCGGCGGGGGGACGACGTCGCCGACCGGATCCGCGAGCAGTTCCCCGACGGCGTCGACGGGCTGGCCGACGGCTCGGTGCAGGACGCCGCCGTGCTGCCCGCGGTCAAGGACGGCGGGGCCGTCGCGACCGTCCGTGGCTACCGCGGCGACGGGCAGCGCGACCTGCGGGTCTTCCCGGTGATGGTCCGCGACTACGCCGAGGAGCACGCCAAGCTGGACCGGCTGCGCGAGCAGGTGGAGAACGGCGAGATCACCCTCCGGGTGGCGCACACCTTCCCGGCGGCGAAGGCCGCGGAGGCCCACCGCCGGCTCGAGGCCGGCGGCGTGCGGGGACGTCTGGTCCTCACCTTCTGACCGCGATAGGAAGGCCCGCATGAGACGCAGGCGCTCGTGGGGCTCGCTCTGGTCGAAGGGCTCGGTGCTGTCGATCGGCTCGACCGGGTCGGTGCTGTCCATCGGCAGCGTCGGCTCGGTGCTGTCGATCGGCAGCATCGGCTCGTCCTGCTCGCTGTTCAGCATCGGGTCGAGCACGTCGATCGGGTCGGCGGCGTCCTGGCTGTCGATCGGGTCGGTGCTGTCGGCGGAGTCCCGGTGGTCGGTGCTGTCGTGGCGGTCGGTGAGGTCCTGGCGGTCGGCGGGGGAGTGCGCCGGGGAGTGCGACTGCTGCGGGTCGGCCGGCTGATCAGCCCAGGTGCTTGGCCGCCTCCCGGCGGGAGAGCGGGCTGAGCTCGTGCTCGGCCAGGAACCGGCGCACCCAGTCGGGGTCGGTCTTGGTGTGCTCGCGCAGCGCCCAGCCGATCGCCTTGCGGACGAAGAACTCCGGGTCGGCGGCGTTGACCTCGATGACCTCGGCGAGCAGCGCGGTGTCGGTGCGCTCCTTGGCGCCGAGCTGGGCGATGACCGCGCTGCGCCGCAGCCACCGGTCCGGGTCGCGCGCCCAGCCCTGCAGCGCCGCCCGCAGTGGCGCCGGGTGGGCGAGCAGCAGATCGCGGACCCGGGGCTGGACCCCGTCGACCAGGTCCCACCACGCGCCGGTGGTGATCATCTCCTCGTACAGCGGCAGCAGCTCCAGGGCGCCCCGGGCGACGGGCAGGCCGGTCAGCGCGATGGCGGCGTGCCGCTCCTCCCGGACGGTCGCCTCCCGCCACAGCACACCGGCGGCCCGTTCGACGTCCGGTGGGTGCGCGGCCGCGGCGGCCCGGACGATCCGGCGGACGTCGGGCAGCCGCACCCCGAGGCAGGGCTCCGCCGTCTTCAGGTAGGCCTGCATGCCGCGGCCCCGCTCGGGGTCGGCCGCCGCCCACAGCGCGGCGCGCACCTCGGGGACCAGGTCAGCGGCCATGCCGGCGATCCTGCCGCAGTCGGATCGCTCAGCGGGAGCCCCCGTGCGAGGCTGCCGGGGAGGTCGCCCGCCGGAGTGCGGCCCTGGTCGGGAGGTCCCGTGAACGGCGCGCAGGCAGTCATCCGCACCCTGGTCGAGGGCGGGGTGGACGTCTGCTTCGCCAACCCCGGCACCTCGGAGATGCACTTCGTCGCGGCCCTGGACGACGTCCCGGAGATGCGGGCCGTGCTCACCCTGTTCGAGGGCGTCGCCACCGGCGCCGCCGACGGGTACGCCCGGATGACCGGCTCTCCGGCGGCCACGCTGCTGCACCTGGGTCCCGGGCTGGGCAACGGGATCGCCAACCTGCACAACGCCTGCCGGGCACGGACGCCGCTGGTCAACGTCATCGGCGACCACGCACTGACCCACAAGCGGCTGGACGCGCCGCTGGAGTCCGACATCGACGCGCTGGCCGGCACGGTGTCCGGGTGGGTGCGCCGGTCGCTGGCCACCAGCGAGGTGGGTGCGGACACCGCCGACGCGATCGCCGCCGCCGCCCGCGGCCAGGTGGCCAGCCTGGTGCTGCCGGCCGACGTCTCCTGGAGCGACGGCGCCGCGGTGGCCGCCGTCCCGGCCCGGCGCCCGGCCCCGCAGGTGCCCGCCTCCGTGGTGGAGGAGGTGGCCGGGGTGCTCGGCGGCTCGACCTTGCTCTTCCTCGGCGGCGACGCGGTGCTCGAGCCCGGGCTGCGGGCCGCTGCCCAGGTCGCCGCGGGCACCGGTACCCGGCTGCTGTCCCAGCGGTCCCCGGCGCGGATGCAGCGCGGGGCCGGGCTGCCCGACGTGCTCAAGCTGCCCTATCCGCCCGAGGGCGCCCGCAAGCAGCTGGACGGCGTCGAGCACCTCGTTCTGGTCGGTGCCGTGGAGCCGGTGGCCTTCTTCGGCTACCCCGGCATGGACGGCCGGCTGCTGCCCGAGGGCTGCTCGGTGCACGTGCTGGCCGCCCCGGGCGAGGACGTCGTCGCGGCGCTGCAGGCCCTGGCCGAGTCGACCGCCCCGGACGCCGTCCCGGAGCTGGCCGAGGCCCGCCGTCCGGACCTGCCCACCGGGGAGCTGGACATCAAGGCCCTGGCCGAGGTGGTCGGCGCGTTGCTGCCCGAGCGGGCGATCGTCGTCGACGAGGCGTTGACCAGCGGCTACTTCCTCCCGATGGCGACCGTCGGGGCGCCGGCGCACGACTGGCTGGCCCTCACCGGCGGCGCGATCGGGCAGGGGATGCCGGTGGCCGTCGGTGCCGCGGTGGCCTGCCCGGACCGGCCGGTGGTCTCGCTGCAGGCCGACGGCAGCGCGATGTACACCATCCAGGCGCTGTGGACCCAGGCCCGCGAGGGGCTCGACGTCACCACGGTCATCTGCGACAACAGCGCCTACGCGATCCTGGCCAGCGAGCTGGAGAGCGTCGGTGCGGCCGGCGGCGGGGAGCGCGCCGGGAAGCTGCTGGACCTGGGCGGGCCGGCGCTGGACTTCGTCGCGCTGGCCACCGGGATGGGCGTGCCGGCGACCCGGGCCACCACCGCCGAGGAGCTGGCCGAGCAGTTCCGCGCCGCGCTGGCCGAGCCCGGGCCGCACCTGATCGACGCCGTCCTGCCGCGCGGCTGACCCGCCGGCTCAGGTGTCCGCGACCCGGGCCTCCTCCTCGGCCGGGGAGCGACGGCCGAAGTAGAAGATGCCGATCCCCAGCGACACGATGAGCAGCACGGCCATGAAGACGAGCAACGGGACCGCGCCGAACTGGGCGATCAGCGGCAGTGACGCCGCGGTGACCAGGCCGCCGCCGAAGAAGGGCTCGAAGGCCAACTGCTTGTAGCCGAACGCCTCCATGGCCGGGGTGGCGGCGTTGGGGTCGGCGACCCGGATCAGGATCAGCCCGGTGGCCGTGACGCCGAGGGACTGACCGAGGTCGCCGATGCCGCGTTCGAACCAGAACCGCGGGATCATCCGGCGGGCCAGGAAGACGAAGACCCCGACGTTCCAGGCGAGCCCGGCGATGGCGAGCAGCAGGAACGTCACCCAGTTGTTCGCGATCGCCTGGATGGACAGCGTGGCCAGCGCGCTGATGATCAGCAGGTCGAGCGCGATGCCCTGGATCCGCAGCATCATCTGCCGGTCGACGATGCCGGTGCGGTCGAACCGGTCGACCAGCTTCTGCACCGCGACGCCGCCGATCATCGCCAGCGGGAACAGCGGAACGTACTCGAAGAGCTCGACGGTGTCGGCCCACAGCAGCCGCTCCAGCGCCTGCAGCGCTTCCAGGAGGGCGAGCCCGAGCAGGATCGCCACGGCGACGACGGCGAAGTGGATCGCCAGCGGCTCGACCGAGGCGGTGCGCACCGTCAGCATCGCGGCCGGCTTCTGCTCCTCCTTCTCGTAGAGCCCGCGCTGCTCGGCCAGCGAGGTCTTCGCATCGCTCTCCAGCACCTCGGCGCGGCCGGTGTGCACCCCCCAGTTGATCAGCGCGATGCCGACGACGACGCCGGCGACGACCCCCACCGTGGCCAGGCCGAGCGCCAGGTCCTGTCCCTCGGGGAAGCCGAGCTCGGCGAAGGTGTCGCCCAGCCCCGCTGCGGTGCCGTGCCCGCCCTCGAAGCCGACCTCGATCAGCGCCCCGACCATCGGGTCCTGGTCGAGGAAGGGCACCAGCAGGAGGACGGCGAGCAGCAGCCCGATCACGTACTGGCCGGACGCCATGGTGACGCCGAGCGCCAGTTGCGGGCCGGCCAGCTCGGCGGCCTCCTTCACCTTGGGGATGCGCTCGCCGAGGAACAGCGTCGCGAAGACCACCGAGATGAGCAGGCCGGGCAGCGACGCCCAGACGTCGAGGAACTCCTCCGGCCACAGCCCGCCGGTCAGCGGGGCGTCCGGCCCGCCGATCGCCTCGGCGATCGAGCCGACCACCTCCGGGCCGATCAGGAGCGCCAGGAAGCCGCCGATGATCGAGCTGGGGAGGAAGAGCTTCTGCGCGATGCGGGACCGGATCCGGACGAGCTTGGCGACCAGGAGCAGGACGCCGAGCACGAGCAGGCTGAGTCCGATGACGTCGGCGGACACGGTGCCTCCCTCGGGGAGATCCGAGTCGGGGACCGGTTGCGCAGGGTGGTCCCTGACGGGCCTCACACCCTGGTGCCTCGGAGGTCCGCCGACAACCCCCCGGTCGGCCCGAACCTCCCTGGGCTCGCCCATGGGCTCAGTGCAGTCGCTGTAACCACCTCGCCCGCGGTGGATGGACGTCCGCGACGCCCGCTGCTCCGGTGCTGGTCACGCCGCGATGGCACGGGGTTTCCCGATGATCAACGCAGGGCATCTGTGGCTCACCATCCGAGGAGGACCCGTGGACACCTGGCTGATCGTCGTCATCGTCATCGCCGTGCTGATCGTGCTGGCGCTCGTCGCGTTGGCGATCACCAAGCGCGGCGGGGCGAGCAAGGAGCGCAAGCGCGAGCAGGCCCTCGAGCACCTGCGGGAGGCCGAGCTGCTCGCCGCCCGCGCGGACAAGGAGCAAGCGCTCGCCGACGAGCAGGCCGCCCGGGCCCGGCGGGAGCGCGCCGAGGCCGAGGAGCGCACCGCACTGGCGGAGCGGGAGGCGCACGAGCACACCGTCCACGCGCAGCAGGAACGGTCGATGGCCGCCGAGCTCAAGGCCAAGGCGGAGAAGCTCGCCCCGGGGCTGGCGCAGTCCGACGGCTCGCACCACCAGGTGGACGCCGACCGGCGGGACGTCGCCGAGGAGCAGGACGTCGTGCGCCACGACGACCCCGTGCGGCAGGACGACCCCGTGCGCCGGGAGGCGTCCCCGCAGCAGGAGGGCCCCCACGGCGCCACCCGCGCCTGATCACCTCATCCTCAGCCGTCTCCCCGCTCCGGGGGCTTCTCGTTACAGGCACTGGACCGACATGACCGACCGTTGTTCGGGTGTCAGCTCGGCAAGGCGTCGTCGACCGCGGTAGGTGACGGCGGGGCGCTGCCGCCGTGCGGTGCCTCGCCGGTCATCAGCTGCACGATCTGCTCGCGGTCGGCCGCCGAGGGGAGCCCCCAGGTCGGCTCGTACTCGTAGACCTCGGCGAGTGGGCGTGATGCGGTGCGGCCGGTGAGGATCTCCACCGCTGAGGTGTCGATGAGCCCGGGGTGCTCGACTCCGCAGGCCTCCGCGACCTTGAGCAGGTCGCGCCGGAGGGTCTGGATGTAGGTGGCCGCCCGCACCGACTTCAGCGCGGGGTCCAGGCCGTGCGCGAGCCAGGTGTTCTGGGTCGCGACGCCGGTGGGGCAGGTGTCGGTGTGGCACTTCTGCGCCTGGATGCAGCCGATCGCCAGCATCGCCTCGCGGGCGACGTTGACGAGGTCGCAGCCGAGGGCGAAGGCGATGGTCGCGTTGTCGGGCAGGCCGAGCTTGCCGCCGCCGATGAAGGTGACCTGCTCGTGCAGCCCGGCCCGGGCGAAGGTGGAGTAGACCCGGGCGAAGCCCAGCTGGAACGGCAGCGAGACCGAGTCGGTGAAGATCAGCGGCGCGGCGCCGGTGCCGCCCTCGCCGCCGTCGATGGTCACGAAGTCCACGCCCCGGTCGGTGGTCGCCATCAGCTCGGTGAGCTCGTGCCAGAACCCCATGTCTCCGACGGCGGACTTGATGCCGACCGGCAGCCCGGTCTCGGCGGCGAGCAGCTCGACCCAGTCGAGCAGGCTGTCGGTGTCGGAGAACTCGGCGTGCCGGGACGGGCTGATGCAGTCGACGCCCTCCGGGACCCCGCGGGTGGCGGCGATCTCGGCAGAGACCTTGGCCGCGGGCAGCACGCCACCCAGACCGGGTTTGGCGCCCTGGCTGAGCTTGATCTCCAGGGCACGGACGGGGGCGGAGGCGACCAGGTCCTTGAGCCGGGCCAGGTCGAAGCGGCCGTGCTCGTCGCGGCAGCCGAAGTACGCCGTCCCCAGCTGGAACACCAGCTCGCCGCCGTGCCGGTGGTGCGGGGACACCCCGCCCTCGCCGCTGTTGTGCAGGCAGCCGGCCAGCGCGGCGCCGCGGTTCAGCGCCTCCACCGCCTGGCCGGACAGCGAGCCGAAGCTCATCGCGGAGATGTTCACGACCGACTGCGGCCGGAACGCGTGTGCCCGCCCGCGGGCGGCGCCGAGCACCTTGGCACTGGGCAGCCGCGTCTTCTGCCCGGCTTGCGCGGTGGTGGCCGGGACGGCGTGGCCGAAGGTGCGGTGGTTGATGACCGGGTAGCCGGCGGTGAACTCGAGGTCGTTGTCGGTGCCGAAGCCGAAGTAGTTGTTCTGCTTCTTCGCCGAGGCGTACACCCAGCGCCGCTGGTCGCGGGTGAACGGCCGCTCCTCGTTGTTGCCCGCCACCAGGTACTGCCGCATCTCGGGGCCGATGGACTCCAGCAGGTAGCGGGCCCGGCCGAGCACCGGGAAGTTGCGCAGCAGGGTGTGCTCGCGCTGGAGGAGGTCGCGGGCGGCGACCCCGGCGAGGGCGGAGAGTCCGGCGGCCGCAGCGCGGGTTGCCCAGGTCATGTCCCACTATGACGCGAGCCCGCTCCGATCGTGTCCGGTTCTGCGCCGGGACCTCTCCGTGCGCGCGAGGGGCACCTCGCCGTTGTCGTGTCCCCTGACCGGGTGAACCAGCCGGGTGAGGGGTCACTGTTCGTCCACAGGGCTCCCCGCGGAGCCGTCTCGTCCCCTTACAGTCACCGCACTCAACCGACCAAGTGGCTGCTCAACGGGGGTGTCGTGCCGGTGGCGAGCTCTGCCGTCGATCTCGTGGACGGCGAGGTCCGGGAGCTGATCCGGCGCCGGGGGCTCGACCCGTTCGGCGATCCCGGGCCGGTGCGGATGCTGGTGCGGGACGTGGTCGCCGACTACTCCGAGCGCTCGCTGTCCTCCACGTTGCCGCCGGTCGGTGACCCGGAGGGCGTCGTCCGCGACGTGCTGGACCGGGTGGCCGGGTACGGGCCGCTGCAGCGGTGGCTGGATGACCCGGAGGTCGAGGAGATCTGGGTCAACGAGCCGGGCCGGGTGTTCGTCGCCCGCCGCGGGCGCAGTGAGCTGACGACGACGATCCTGGGCGCCGGGCAGCTGGCGGACCTGGTCGAGCGGATGCTGCGCAGCTCGGGTCGGCGGATCGACATGTCCACCCCGTTCGTCGACGCGATGCTGCCCGACGGCTCTCGGCTCCACGTCGTGATCCCGGATGTCACGCGCCGGCACATGGCGGTGAACATCCGGAAGTTCGTGCTGCAGGCGCACTCGCTCGACGAGCTGGTCGCGCTGGGCACCCTGACCTCACAGGTGGCTCGGTTCCTGGAGGCCTCGGTCGCCGCGGGGCTGAACATCCTGGTCTCCGGCGGTACCCAGGCCGGCAAGACCACGATGCTGAACTGCCTGTGCGCCGCGGTCCCGGCCCGCGAGCGGGTGGTCACCTGTGAAGAGGTCTTCGAGCTGCGGGTGCCGTTGCCCGACGTCGTGGCGATGCAGACCCGGCAGGCCAACCTCGAGGGCGCGGGTGAGATCCCGTTGCGCCGGCTGGTGAAGGAGGCGCTGCGGATGCGGCCCTCCCGGCTGGTCGTTGGCGAGGTGCGCCAAGAAGAGTGCCTGGACCTGTTGATCGCGTTGAACAGCGGACTGCCCGGCATGTGCACCCTGCACGCCAACAGTGCCCGCGAGGCCGTGGTCAAGATGTGCACCCTGCCGCTGCTGGCCGGGGAGAACATCGGGCACGCCTTCGTCGTCCCGACCGTGGCCTCCAGCGTCGACCTCGTCGTGCACGTGGGCACCGAGCCCAGCGGTGCGCGGCGGCTGCGTGAGGTCGTGGCGCTGCCCGGCCGCACCGAGGGCAGCGTCGTCGAGACCGCCGACGTCTTCACCACCCGCGACGGCCGGCTGGTGCGCGCCGACGGCTACCCGCCGCACGCCGACCGCTACGCCGCCCACGGCTTCGACCTGGCTGCGCTGCTGGGCGACCCGGCCGAACGGCGGACCGCGTGAGCGTGCCCGGTGGCCTGCTCGGGCTGGCGCTCGGCGTCGGCCTGCTGCTGATCTGGCGCAGCGGCGCCCGGGCGCCGGTCCGGCGGGCGGGCACCTCCCGGCCGGGGCGGCGTCAGCAGCTGCTCTCCGCCGCCGGGCTCACCGGGATCAACTCCGCCCAGCTGCTCGCGCTCCAGGTCGCTCTGGGCGTCGCTTGTCTCCTGCTGGTGCTGCTGACCACGCAGACGGTGACGATCAGCCTGGCGTTCGGCGTCTTCGGCTCGGCGGTGCCGTACCTGCTGGTGCGTCGGCTCGCCGCCAAGCGCCGGGCCGACCTGCGCGAGGTGTGGCCGGAGGTCGTGGACAACCTGGCCTCGGCGGTGCGGGCCGGGCTCTCGCTGCCCGAGGCGCTGTCGGCGCTCGCCGTCCGTGGGCCGGAGGTGCTGCGGGGCTCCTTCGCCCGGTTCGCCGCCGACCACCGCTCCAGCGGCCGGTTCAGCGACGCCCTCGACCGGCTGAAGGACGACCTGGCCGACCCGGTGGGCGACCGGATCGTGGAGACGCTGCGGGTGGCGCGCGAGGTGGGCGGCAGCGACCTGGGCCGAGTGCTGCGCACCCTGGCCGCGTTCCTCCGCGAGGACGCCCGGGCCCGCGCCGAGCTGGAGACCCGGCAGGGGTGGGTCATCCAGGCCGCCCGGCTGGCCGTGGCCGCGCCCTGGGTGGTGCTGCTCCTGCTCGCCACGCAGCAGCAGACGTTGACCGCCTACGACAGCCCGGTCGGGACGGCGCTGCTGCTGATCGGCGGCGGGGTGTGCCTGCTCGCCTACCGGCTGATGCTCAAGATCGGGCGGCTTCCCGAGGACGTGCGGGTGCTCCAGTGAGTGAGCATCGCAGCGAGCGCCAGCGAGCGAGGAGCGGAGCGAACGGGCCGCGGAGCGGCGCGGTGTCGTCGTGAGTGCCGGGCTGACCGGCATGCTGTTGGGGCTGGTCGCGGCCACGGGCGTGCTGCTCGCGGTGAGCTTCGCGCCGCCGTTCCGGCAGGTGCGGCTGGTCGACCGGCTGGCGCCCTATGTGCACGACAGTCCGGCGCCGTCCCGGCTGCTCGGCACCGTGACCCAGCCCGGGGTGCTCAGCGCTGCCCGGCGGATGTTCGGGCCGGTGCTGGCCGACGGCGGGCGCCACGTCGACCGGTTGCTCGGTGGCCGGGTGGCGGTTCGGTGGCGGCTCGACGCGCTGAACGCCGACGCGACCGTCGAGGACTTCCGGATCGAGCAGGTGGTGTGGGGCGGGCTCGGGCTGCTCGGCGCCGCCGTCCTGGCCGTGCTGGGGTCGGCGCTGGCCGGGGCGGTGAACCTGCTGTCGGTCGTGCTGTTGTGCGTGGCCGGGCTGGTCGGCGGGGTGCTGGGCCGGGACTGGTGGCTGACCCAGCAGGTGCAGCGGCGTGAGGAGCTGCTGCTGGCGGAGTTCCCGGTGGTCGCCGAGCTGCTGGCGCTCGCCGTGACCGCAGGGGAGAGCCCGACCGCGGCGATCGCCCGGGTCACCCGGCTCTCCGGCGGCGAGCTGGCCCGGGAGCTGGGCGCGACCCTCGCCCGGGCCCGCGCCGGGGTGCCGCTGGTCGATGCGCTGCAGCAGCTGGCCGACCGCACCTCGCTCGACCCGCTGGCCCGGTTCGTCGACGGCCTGATCGTGGCCATCGAGCGCGGCACCCCACTGGCCGAGGTGCTGCGGGCCCAGGCCGCCGACGTCCGAGAGGCCGGCAAGCGCCGGCTGCTCGAAGCAGGCGGGCGCAAGGAAATCGCGATGATGGTCCCGGTCGTGTTCCTGGTGCTGCCCGTCACCGTCCTGTTCGCCCTGTACCCGGGGCTGATCAGCATCGTCTCGCTGGCGCAGTGACGCCGGTGACCGACAGAGAGGACCACGGATGCGTGCCTACGCGTTCCTTCTGACCGCGCTGGCTGCGCTGGCGGCCCGGCTGCGGGAGGACGATCCCGAGCGGGGCGACGTCCCGGGCTGGGTGATGATCACGGTGATGACCGCTGCGCTGGTGCTGGCGATCCTCGTGCCGTTCCGCGCGGCGATCGTGGAGGCGGTGTCGAACGCGCTGGAGTCCGTGACGAGTGCGCAGTGAGCGGCTGACGGACGACGGCGAGCGGGGGAGCGCGGTCGTCGACTTCGTGCTGGTCGGCGTGCTGGTCGTGGCGCTGCTGCTCGCGGTGTTGCAGGTGGCGGTCTACGTGCACCTGCGCAACGTGGTGGTGGCCAGCGCGCAGCAGGGTGCCCGGTACGCGGCCAACGCCGACGTGCCCGCCGAGGCCGGGGCGGCCCGGACGTTGGAGATCGTCGGGCAGGCGACCTCGACGGGGACGGCGGCCGGGTTGGCGTGCGAGTCGCTGCAGGAGGTCGACGAGAGTGGGCTGACGCTCGTCGTCGTCCGGTGCGTCGGGGCGGTGCCGAGCCTGTTCGGCCCGCTGGGGGACCTGCTGCCGCTGTCGGCGACCGGGCGTTCGGTGGCGGAGACGCCGTGAACTGGCTCCGTGAGCGACTGAGCGGCCCCGAGCGTGGGTCGGCGATCGTGGAGTTCGTGTTCATCGCGCTGGTGGTGTTCCTGCCGCTGGTCTACATCGTGGCCGGGTTCTCGTCCGTCCAGCGCGGGGTGTTCGCGGCGAACGCGGCGGCCCGGGAGGCGGGGCGGGCGATCGCAACCGCGCCGGACGTGTCGACCGGGCAGGCGCGTGCGGAGGCGGCGGTGACGATCGCGGTGGCCGACCAGTCGGTGGAGGCGACCGACGTCGTCCTGGCCTATGCGCCGGTCGGCGCCGGGTGCGAGGCGGCGGGTGGCTATGCGCCGTCGCTGGTGCCGGGGGAGGAGTTCTCGGTGTGCGTGACGGTGACCGTGCGGATCCCGCTGCTGCCGGAGTTCATCGACGCCAACACCGCCACCGGCCAGTTCCTCGTCGAACGCGACCGCTACGTCGACGGCTGACCGACCCGCCGTTGTGCGCCCATCGTCGGTCCCGACCCGGCGAACCGACGATCGGCGCACAACCCTGAGGACACGCGCGAGGGGCGGCCCCGGCTGACCGGGACCGCCCCTGCGGACGGTGCGGCTACCTCAGTAGGTCACGGAGCTGAGGTAGTCGAGGCCGGCCTGCGCGGCCTCGAAGGGGTCGAACGTCGGGTCGCCGAAGCGCGGGTCGTGCTCGACGACGTAGTAGCGGACGTGGTGGGCGGCCGCGAAGATCGCCGGGAAGTCGAGGGAGCCGCGGCCGACGATCTCGATGCGGTTGTCCAGGGCCGGGTTGAGGTCCTTGACGTGCAACAGCTTGATCCGCTTGCCGTACTCCTCGATGACGTCGACCGGGTCGAGGCCGGCGAAGGCGACCCAGTACAGGTCGAGCTGGGAGACCACGTTCTTCTTCTGGGTGTGCTGCATCAGGATGTCGAAGGCGGTGCGGTCGCCGAAGACGGTGGTGAACTCAAAGTCGTGGTTGTGGATGAACAGGGTCTGGCCGGCCTGGCGCGCCTGCTCACCCGCGGCGTCGAGGTACTCGGCGTAGGCGATCCAGTCGGCCTCGGTCTCGAGCTCCCCGATCCACGGGGCGCCCGCGGTGCTGCCGGAGCCGAAGTACTTGATGCCGAGGACGCGGTTGTCCGCGAGGATCTGCTCGATGTCCGCGGGGTTGGCGGGGGAGCCCACGTCGACGTGCCGGGCTGACGCCTTGAGGCCGTACTGGTCGAGGAGGGCCGCGTACTCCTCGGCGGTCCAGCCGCTCAGGGTGTACGGCTCCACGTTGCGATAGCCCATCTCGGCGAGCCGGCGCAGGACCTCCTCGTGGCGCGCCTGCGATTCGGCGTCGTCGCCGATGTAGTCGGCGAACGTGTAGAGCTGGATCGAGATCTTGCTGAGCGGCACGCCCCGATCGGCGCACTCGGCGGAAGCCGGGGCCTTCGTGGGCGGGGCGGCGCTCGCTGAGCCGGCGAGGCCGACGAACAGCAGTGTGGACAGGACGACTACGAGCACGGCCCGCAGACCGATCGGCACCTTCATGGGTCCCCCTCTGAGCGTGACGTGGGCAGACGACATCGCCGGGCGGCCACCCGCTGTCTGGAGGCGGGAGCCCGCACCGAGGTGTGCTGTGCGTCACAACGTAGCGGGACTTGTGTCAAACACAAAGCAGAAGTCGTACAGATCCAGGCGGAACAACGCGACCGCCCGGGAGCGCCTGGGCGCAGCGCCCGCCAGCTCCCCGATGTGCGCTCGTCGTCGGTCCGCGGTCGGCGAACCGACGACGAGCGCACAACCCCGGCCGTCGGGAATCGGTCGCGCGCCGACCAGCGCCGCGCGTACGGTCCGGAGCGACCGGACAGGCGATCAGGGAGCAGCGACATGGGTGGCAGCGGCGACATCTCCGGGTGAACCCCGGGGTGTGCCCGGCAGGCGAGCAGCCGCCGGAGCCCTCGTCGTCCTCGTCCACCGCCGGGCTGCCACAGGCGCCCGCGTCCTCGCGAAGGTCCCGCCGTGCCCGATGCCTCCGTCGTCTGCTCCGCTCTGTCCTTTACCTGGCCTGACGGCACCCCCGTCTTCGCCGACCTCTCCCTCACCGTCGGCGCCGGCCGCACCGGCCTGATCGCGCCCAACGGCGCCGGCAAGAGCACCCTGCTCAGGCTGATCGCCGGCGAGCTCCGGCCCGCCGCGGGCACGGTCACCGTCGACGGCGTGCTCGGGTACCTGCCCCAGTCGCTGCCGCTGGCCGGCAACCTGACCGTCGCCGAGGTGCTGGGCGTCGCGCCCGTGCTCGCCGCCCTGGCCGCCATCGAGTCCGGTGACGCTGCCGACGAGCACTTCGCCGCCATCGGTACCGACTGGGACGTCGAGGAGCGCACCCGCGTCCAGCTCGACCGGTTGGGCCTGGGTGACGTCACGCTCGACCGCCGGCTCGACACCCTCAGCGGCGGGCAGGTCATCACGCTCGGCCTGGCCGCGCAGCTGCTCGAGCGCCCCGAGGTCCTGCTGCTCGACGAGCCGACCAACAACCTGGACGGCGACGCGCGCCGCACCCTGTACGCCGCGCTCGACGACTTCGCCGGCTGCCTGCTGGTGGTCAGCCACGACCGGGCGCTGCTCGACCGGATGGACCGCATCGCCGAGCTCGACCGCGGCGAGCTGCGCACCTACGGCGGGGGCTTCACCGACTGGGAGGCCGCCGTCCGCGCGGAGCAGGAGGCGGTGGAGCGCGACGTCCGCACCGCCGAGCAGCAGGTCAAGCGGGAGAAGCGGGAGCGGCAGCTGGCCCGGGAGCGGGCGCAGAAGAAGTCCGGCAACGCCGCCCGCACCGTCAAGGACGCCGGGCTGCCGAAGATCCTCATCGGCAAGATGAAGCGGACCGCCCAGGAGTCGGCGGGCAAGGTCGACGACGTGCACGCCGCCCGGCTCGACGGTGCCCGCACCCGGCTGGAGGAGGCCGAGCGCGCGCTGCGGGACGACCAGGCGATCGTGCTGGAACTGCCCGGCACCGCGGTGCCCTCAGGGCGGACCGTGTTCGCCGGCGAGGGGCTGCAGCTGCGGCTGGGGGAGCGGGCGCTCTTCGCCGAGGGCGGCGTCGACCTCACCGTCCGCGGCCCGGAGCGGATTGCGCTGACCGGTGGGAACGGGGCCGGGAAGTCGTCACTGCTACGGCTGATGACCGGCGACCTCACGCCCGACGCCGGGGAAATCCGGAGGGCCGGCGGCCGGGTCGCCCACCTGTCCCAGCGGCTGGACCTGCTCGACCCCGACCGCACCGTGGCCGAGGCGCTCGCGGACGCGGCACCGGCGATGCCCACGGCGGAGCGGATGAACCTGCTGGCCCGGCACCTGTTCCGCGGCAGCCGGGCGTACCTGCCGGTCCGGGCGCTCTCGGGCGGTGAGCGGCTGCGGGCCACGCTGGCCTGCGTGCTGCACGCCGAACCGGCTCCCCAGCTGCTGCTGCTCGACGAACCGACGAACAACCTCGACCTGGTCAGCGTCGGCCAGCTGGTGAGTGCGCTGGCGGCCTACCGAGGCGCGTTCGTGGTGGTCAGCCACGACGAGCGGTTCCTCACCGAGCTCGGCATCACCCGCTGGCTCCACCTCACCGACGGCCGCCCGCACGAGGTCGCCGCACCCGGCTGACCCGGCCGCCGGTGTGCGCTCGTCGTCGGTTCCGGACCGGGGAACCGACGGTCAGCGCACAACAGGGGAGCGGAACGAGGTCAGCCGGCGATGCGGGTGCACTCCGGGCAGCGGTCGGTGCCCGGGAAGGTGAGCCAGTCCTGCGTGGCGACGGCGGAGACCAGCACGCCGCAGACCGACTGGTCCAGACCGTCGACGACCGGGCGGGCGACGGCATGGGTGACCTGGTCGCTGCTGCGGGGGTCGTGCGCCGTGGAGGCCACGTGGGTGGCGGTGAGGTCGGTGCCGATCGAGGAGATGGTCGCCGTCATGGGCAGCAGCCTGCCGGACGAACATGACGATCTGACTGCGATGGGACGTTGATCCTGCGATGGCTCGTCACACACGTGCCGAGGCAGCCCCGGGTACAGCCTGCTGCACCGCAAGAGGCCAGGTCAGGGGATCGGAGACGGGGCGCGCCCCGACCAGCATCGGGAGGGACACCAACCCGACCGAGGAGCCCCCCGTGCCCGACCCGTACCGCCTGGAGCCCACCGCACAGCCCGTCGACCTCCGTCCCGCCCCCGAGCCGGCGCGCAGCACCCCGGACCGGCCGCTGCGCACGCTGCTGTGGGTCGTCCTGGTGCTGAGCATCGCCGGCAACAGCGTCACCTCGTTCAGCGCCGTCCCGCTCGCGGTCAGCATCGGCTTCGGCCTGCTGACCGCCGTCAGCGCCATCACGCTGATCAGCCTGCACGTGCGCAACCGATGAGCACCGCCCTCGCGCCGACGGCCACCGCCGCCGTCGCCCTCACGCACGTGACCAAGACCCACCCCAACGGCGTCCGCGCCCTGGACGACGTCACGGTCGAGGTGCCCCGCGGCAGCTTCCTCGCCGTCATGGGCCCCTCCGGCTCGGGCAAGAGCACCCTGCTGCAGGTCGCCGCCGGGCTGGACACCCCGACCAGCGGCGAGGTCCTCCTCGACGGCGCCGGCATCGGCGGGCTGGACGAGACCCGCCGCACCGAGCTGCGCCGCGACCGGATCGGCTTCGTGTTCCAGGCCTACAACCTGCTGCCCGCGCTCACCGTGGGGGAGAACATCACCCTGCCGTTGCGGCTGGCCGGGAAGCCGCTGGACCGGGAGTGGGTGCAGTACCTCGTCGACCGGGTGGGGCTGGGCGACCGGCTGGACCACCGGCCGACCGAGCTCTCCGGCGGCCAGCAGCAGCGGGCCGCGATCGCCCGCGCCCTGGTCGCCCGGCCCGCCGTCGTCTTCGCCGACGAGCCCACCGGCGCCCTGGACCTGCACAGCGCCGCCGAGGTGCTCGGCCTGCTCCGCGCCCTGGTCGACGACCTGGGCCAGACCGTCGTGCTGGTCACGCACGACCCGGCCGCCGCGGCCCGCGCCGACCGCGCGCTGGTGATGGCCGACGGCCGGGTCGTCGACACCCTCGAGCGCCCGGCCGCCGCCGACCTGGCCGCGTGCCTCGTCGCGCTGCGCGAGGGCTGAGCCGTGCTCGCACTCGCCCTGCGGCTGGCCCGCACCCGGCTCACCGCCTCCCTCGCCGTCCTCGTCGCGGTGCTCGGCGGGGCGGCCATCGTCACCGGCACCGGCGTGCTCGCCGAGTCCGGCCTGCGCTCGCACCTGCCCGTCGACCGGCTGGCCGGCGCGGAGGTGGTCGTCTCCGCCGACCAGACGGTGCAGCCCAGCGCCGACCTCGCCGTCGCCCTGCCCGAGCGGGGGAGCGTGCCCGCCGCGCTGGCCGACGAGCTGGGGGAGCTGCCCGGGGTGGCGGCCGCCGTCGCAGACGTCGGCTTCCCGGCCGCCGTTCTCGGCACCGACGGGGACGTCGTCGCGACCACCGACCCGACGACCGCCGGGCACGGCTGGTCCTCCCTCCGCCTGCTGGACGACCCCGACGTCACCGGCACCCCGCCGACCGGCCCGCAGGAGGTGGCCCTCGACTCGGCGATCGCCGCTGCGGCCGGCGTGGCCCCCGGCGACACCGTGCGGGTCGTGCTGGCCGGCCGCGCCGTCGACGCCCGGCTCACCGCCGTGGTCCCGGCCGGTGCGGGCGTGCTGGTCGCCGACGACCGGGCGGCGCGGCTGGCCGGGCAGACCGACACCGTCGACCTGATGGGCCTCCAGGTGACCGGGGACGTCGAGGCGGTCGCCGACGCCGTCCGCCCGCTGCTGCCCGCCGGCACCATCGTCAGCACCGGCGACGCCCGCGGCGACGTCGCCCTCCCCGAGGCGGCCGCGGCCCGGTCGCTGCTGGTCGTGCTCGCGTCCTCCCTGATGGGCGTGCCGCTGCTGATCGTCGGGTTCGTCGTCGCCGGGGCGCTGGCCGTGTCGATCGGCGGTCAGCGCCGCGAGCTGGCGCTGCTCCGCGCCGTCGGCACCACCCCGCGGCAGCTGCGCCGGCTGGTCGCCGGGCAGGCTGCCGTCGTCGCGGCGGTCGCGCTCGTCCCGGGCATCGCCCTCGGCTACTTGCTGGGCGGGCAGTTCCGTCGGCTGCTGGTGCACGTCGGGGTGCTCCCCGACGCGCTGCCGCTGGCTGTCGGCCCGCTGCCGGCGCTGGCCGCCGCCGCACTGCTGCTCCTCGTCGTCCAGGTCGCCGCCCGCTGCGCCGCCTGGCGCACCAGCCGCGAACCGGTGACCCAGCTGCTCGTCGACTCCCGGACCGGCCCCCGTACCCCGTCGCCCGGCCGGCACCGTGCCGGGCTGCTGCTCATCGCCGCCGCCGTGCCGCTCTCGGTGCCGCCGCTGCTGGTGCAGTCGCCGATCGGCGCGGCGTCCACCTCGCTGGCCGGCATCGTCGCCGCCATCGGCCTCGCGCTGGCCGGCCCCACCCTGCTGCGCCGAGTCACCGGCCGGCTCGCCCGCCGGCTGCCGGCCGGCACCTCGGCGCCCGCCTGGCTGGCGGTGGCCAACCTGCACGGCTACGCGCTGCGCTCGGCGGGTGCGGTCACCACGCTGGCGATGGCGGTCGTCGTCGCGCTCACCTACACGTTCGCCCAGACCACCGTGATCGACGCGACGGCGGAGGAGACCCGGGCGGGCACCGTCGCCGATACGACGGTCACCGCCCCCGACCTGGGCGGCATCCCCGCCGGGCTCCTCGGCGCGGTGCAGGCCGTCCCCGGGGTGGAGGCGGCCGCGCCGGTCAGCACCACGACCGTGCTCTGGCCGATGCGCCTGCTGGGCGAGGAGGAGCTGTCCGCCGGGCCGGCGCTGGTGCTGCCCCCGGCCGGGGCCGGCGTGCTCGACCTCGACGTGCGGGACGGCGACCTGGCCGAGCTGACCGGCGCCACGGTGGCCGTCGGCAGCGACGCGGCCGCCGCCCGGGACGTCGGGGTCGGCGACCGGGTGCAGCTCACCCTCGGGGACGGCGCGGAGGTCGAGGCCCGGGTGGTCGCCGTCTACGACCGGGAACTGGGCTTCGGCTCCGTCGTCCTCTCCGCCGACCTGGCCGCGGGGCACACCACCGGCGGGCTGGCCGACAGCCTGCTGGTGCGCACCGACGGCGACCCGGCGACCGACCGGGCGCTGGCGGCCCTGACCGACCGGCCCGGCGTGACGGTGTCCGACGGCGGGGTCGCCGGCGACCGGCCGGCCGCGCCGCCGGAGGTGTGGATCAACCTGGCGGTCATCGGCGTGCTGCTGGGCTACCTCCTGCTGGGCATCGCCAACGCACTCGTCGCGGCCACCGCCCAGCGGCGCGGGGAGATCGCCGCCCTGCGGCTGACCGGGACGACGCCGCGCCAGGTGCGCGCGATGATGCGGCGCGAGGCGGCGCTGGTCTCCGGCGCAGCCGTCGCGGCCGGGGTGCTGGTCTCCGTGGTGCCCCTGGCGCTGCTCGGCCTGGGGTTCCTCGACCGCCCCTGGCCGTCCGGGCCGGGCTGGCTGCTGCCGGTGACGGCGGTCGTCGTCACCGGCATCGCGTTCCTGGCCATCGAGGTGCCGACCCGGGCCGCGCTGCGGGTCGCGCCGGCCGACGCGCTCGCCACCCAGGGGTGAACCGGCCGTGCCGACTCAGCTCGGGAAGCCGTCCCCGCCGGCCAGTGTGGTGATCGCGATCATCGCGGCGAAGACCAGGACGGTGGCGAGCAGGACGCCGACGCACAGCACCCAGCCGCGGTCGGTCAGCCCGGGCTCCTCCGCCGGTGCCGGGGTGGGGGTGGACTGCTCGGCGGCGGGACGGGTGCGGCGCTGCTCGACGGACACGCTCATGGGGACTCCCGGAGACGTCGGCCGGACCGGCCGATGGCCTGGACGCCGTGGTCAGCGCCCGATCCGGACGCTGGGGAGCTCAGGAGCGCAGGACCCGGGGTCGGAGGTCCCTGATCGAGGGACTCCCGGCCTCAACCGGGCAGCGTCACTGCAGGGTGTCGCGGTTCTGGGCGTGCTCGCTGACCTGCGGCATCTCCTCACCAGCCGTGCCCACGCGCACCGGCTCGCCGGCCGTGGTGCGGGCCCAGCACAGCCGGCACAGGTGGGTGGGCTCCTCCGGCAGCAGCGGGTGCGCGCCGAGCGGTCGCACCTGCACCCAGCCGACGGCGGCGGGGGCGTCAGCCACCTCGGCACAGCGGTCACAGCGGTACTGGACGGACATGCGGATCGACCTCCTGGCCCGGGGGACGACGGTGGCCCTCAGGACACCAGCGTCCCCCTCCACCGCGGAGATCGCAGCCCGGATCCGGTCAGCAGCACAGCGTGATCAGGCCAGCGGCAGCTGTTCCTGCAGGTCGGCGTCGAACCAGTCGCTGCCCAGGTCCTCGACCTCGCGCAGTTCGAGCTCGGCGAGGAGGGCGTAGGCGGTCTCGATGTCCATGTGCCCGAGCCAACGGCGGGTTCCGCACGCCCGGCTGGAGGGATCCGCAAGAGAGCCGCAGATCAGCCGCCGCGGTTCACCTCGGCCTGGACGACGCCGAGCAGCGCGGTCTGCAGCGTCTGGTCGTCGTGATCGCCGCGGTCGAGGGCCTCCTGGGCCGGGCCGGGGAGATGGCGCACGTCGAGGTCGTCGAGCCACGTCGTCTCCCCGCCGACCTGGCGTCCCAGCGTGAGGGCGTCGCCCTCTCGCCGCACCAGGTACTCCTCGCCACCGAGCTCGATCGTCGTTGAGTCGCTCATGGCGTCGCCGTACCCGAGGCCCCTGCCGGTCTACACCCACCCCGGCATGGGCACCCCCGGTGATCGGGCGGCCGGGACACGCCGCCCTGAGCTGCCGGTGTTCACTCTTTCCGGGCCGACCGGCGTGGCGGGTGTCCAGCTGTGGCCACTGTTGCCGATGGTCTCAGAGAGACAGGAGAGGCCCGGGAGATGCCCGGACGGGCCCTGGGACGGACCGGAGGAGGAGGTGGACGTGCCGCGAGCGAGGAGCGGAGCGCAGCTGCCGATGGACGTCCGTCACCGGGACGGCGGCGAGCAGGCACATGCCGGGCTGGTGGCCGGCGTGCTGGACGCGCTGCCGTCGCCGACGGTGCTGATCGACGCCGACGGCACGATGCTGCTGGTCAACTCCGCGTGGCAGGCCGCCGGCGACCTGCTCGACGACGACCGGCTGCGGGTCGGCGTGGGGGGCAACTACTTCGCGGTGATCCTGAGCCTGTCCGACGACGCGACGAACCGGGCGCGCATCGACCAGCTGCGCGAGCTGTCGGCGGGGCGCCGGACCGCGGTGTCGGCCGACTACGCGCTGGCCACGGTGACCGGGGTGCGCTGGTACCACCTGCAGGCCTCCCGCGCCGACCGTTCCGGGCGGGTGGTGGTCACCCACACCGACGTGACCTCGCGGGTGGAGGCGGAGCGGGCGTCGTCCTGGCAGGCCCGGCACGACCACCTCACCGACCTGCCCAACCGGGCGCACCTGCACGACCTGATCTCCGCCGAGCTGCGCCGCGTCGACCGTGGCCCGGTCACCGTGCTGTTCCTGGACGTCGACGGCTTCAAGGACGTCAACGACACGCTCGGCCACGAGATCGGCGACCACCTGCTGCGTGAGCTGGCCACCCGGCTGACCAGTCGCACCCGGACGCAGGACACCGTCGGCCGCCTCGGCGGCGACGAGTTCGTCGTGCTGTGCCGCGACTGCGACGTCGACGGCGCCCTCGCGCTGGCCGAGCGGTTCCAGAGCACCTTCGACGAGCCCTTCGACCTCGGCGAGCGGGTCACCCGGCTGACCGTGAGCATCGGCGTGGCCACCGCGCCCGGCGATGATCCGGACCTGCGCTCCACCGACCTGGTCCGGGACGCCGACCTGGCGATGTACGCGGCGAAGGCGGCCGGCCGCAACCGGGTGCGGGTGTTCAGCCCCGACCTGCGCAGTGCCGTCGAGCGGAAGGTGCTCGTCGCCGCCGAGTTGCGGGAGGCGATCGAGGCCGGCCAGCTGGTGCTGCACTACCAGCCGGTGCTGCACCTGCCCAGCGGCGAGGTGTCCGGGGTGGAGGCGCTGGTCCGCTGGCAGCACCCCGAGCGGGGCCTGCTTATGCCGTGTGACTTCATCCCGCTGGCCGAGCAGACCGGGGTCGTCGTCCAGCTCACCAGGTGGGTGCTCGGCGAGGCGACCCGGCAGGCCGCGGCCTGGGAGCGGGTCCTCCGCGACGCTGGTCTCGGTGAGCTCCAGCACCAGGCGCTCGGGGGCGAGCCCGGCGGCCTCCAGCGCGTCGTGGACGTCGGCGACGAGGGTGCCGGTGGCGAAGTGCGCGGCGCTGATGTTGACCCCGGTGACCAACGAGAGGCCGGCCCGCTCCCAGGCCGCGGCCTGCCGGGTCGCCTCGCCGAGCACCCACCTGGTGAGCTGGACGACGACCCCGGTCTGCTCGGCCAGCGGGATGAAGTCACACGGCATAAGCAGGCCCCGCTCGGGGTGCTGCCAGCGGACCAGCGCCTCCACCCCGGACACCTCGCCGCTGGGCAGGTGCAGCACCGGCTGGTAGTGCAGCACCAGCTGGCCGGCCTCGATCGCCTCCCGCAACTCGGCGGCGACGAGCACCTTCCGCTCGACGGCACTGCGCAGGTCGGGGCTGAACACCCGCACCCGGTTGCGGCCGGCCGCCTTCGCCGCGTACATCGCCAGGTCGGCGTCCCGGACCAGGTCGGTGGAGCGCAGGTCCGGATCATCGCCGGGCGCGGTGGCCACGCCGATGCTCACGGTCAGCCGGGTGACCCGCTCGCCGAGGTCGAAGGGCTCGTCGAAGGTGCTCTGGAACCGCTCGGCCAGCGCGAGGGCGCCGTCGACGTCGCAGTCGCGGCACAGCACGACGAACTCGTCGCCGCCGAGGCGGCCGACGGTGTCCTGCGTCCGGGTGCGACTGGTCAGCCGGGTGGCCAGCTCACGCAGCAGGTGGTCGCCGATCTCGTGGCCGAGCGTGTCGTTGACGTCCTTGAAGCCGTCGACGTCCAGGAACAGCACGGTGACCGGGCCACGGTCGACGCGGCGCAGCTCGGCGGAGATCAGGTCGTGCAGGTGCGCCCGGTTGGGCAGGTCGGTGAGGTGGTCGTGCCGGGCCTGCCAGGACGACGCCCGCTCCGCCTCCACCCGCGAGGTCACGTCGGTGTGGGTGACCACCACCCGCCCGGAACGGTCGGCGCGGGAGGCCTGCAGGTGGTACCAGCGCACCCCGGTCACCGTGGCCAGCGCGTAGTCGGCCGACACCGCGGTCCGGCGCCCCGCCGACAGCTCGCGCAGCTGGTCGATGCGCGCCCGGTTCGTCGCGTCGTCGGACAGGCTCAGGATCACCGCGAAGTAGTTGCCCCCCACGCCGACCCGCAGCCGGTCGTCGTCGAGCAGGTCGCCGGCGGCCTGCCACGCGGAGTTGACCAGCAGCATCGTGCCGTCGGCGTCGATCAGCACCGTCGGCGACGGCAGCGCGTCCAGCACGCCGGCCACCAGCCCGGCATGTGCCTGCTCGCCGCCGTCCCGGTGACGGACGTCCATCGGCAGCTGCGCTCCGCTCCTCGCTCGCGGCACGTCCACCTCCTCCTCCGGTCCGTCCCAGGGCCCGTCCGGGCATCTCCCGGGCCTCTCCTGTCTCTCTGAGACCATCGGCAACAGTGGCCACAGCTGGACACCCGCCACGCCGGTCGGCCCGGAAAGAGTGAACACCGGCAGCTCAGGGCGGCGTGTCCCGGCCGCCCGATCACCGGGGGTGCCCATGCCGGGGTGGGTGTAGACCGGCAGGGGCCTCGGGTACGGCGACGCCATGAGCGACTCAACGACGATCGAGCTCGGTGGCGAGGAGTACCTGGTGCGGCGAGAGGGCGACGCCCTCACGCTGGGACGCCAGGTCGGCGGGGAGACGACGTGGCTCGACGACCTCGACGTGCGCCATCTCCCCGGCCCGGCCCAGGAGGCCCTCGACCGCGGCGATCACGACGACCAGACGCTGCAGACCGCGCTGCTCGGCGTCGTCCAGGCCGAGGTGAACCGCGGCGGCTGATCTGCGGCTCTCTTGCGGATCCCTCCAGCCGGGCGTGCGGAACCCGCCGTTGGCTCGGGCACATGGACATCGAGACCGCCTACGCCCTCCTCGCCGAGCTCGAACTGCGCGAGGTCGAGGACCTGGGCAGCGACTGGTTCGACGCCGACCTGCAGGAACAGCTGCCGCTGGCCTGATCACGCTGTGCTGCTGACCGGATCCGGGCTGCGATCTCCGCGGTGGAGGGGGACGCTGGTGTCCTGAGGGCCACCGTCGTCCCCCGGGCCAGGAGGTCGATCCGCATGTCCGTCCAGTACCGCTGTGACCGCTGTGCCGAGGTGGCTGACGCCCCCGCCGCCGTCGGCTGGGTGCAGGTGCGACCGCTCGGCGCGCACCCGCTGCTGCCGGAGGAGCCCACCCACCTGTGCCGGCTGTGCTGGGCCCGCACCACGGCCGGCGAGCCGGTGCGCGTGGGCACGGCTGGTGAGGAGATGCCGCAGGTCAGCGAGCACGCCCAGAACCGCGACACCCTGCAGTGACGCTGCCCGGTTGAGGCCGGGAGTCCCTCGATCAGGGACCTCCGACCCCGGGTCCTGCGCTCCTGAGCTCCCCAGCGTCCGGATCGGGCGCTGACCACGGCGTCCAGGCCATCGGCCGGTCCGGCCGACGTCTCCGGGAGTCCCCATGAGCGTGTCCGTCGAGCAGCGCCGCACCCGTCCCGCCGCCGAGCAGTCCACCCCCACCCCGGCACCGGCGGAGGAGCCCGGGCTGACCGACCGCGGCTGGGTGCTGTGCGTCGGCGTCCTGCTCGCCACCGTCCTGGTCTTCGCCGCGATGATCGCGATCACCACACTGGCCGGCGGGGACGGCTTCCCGAGCTGAGTCGGCACGGCCGGTTCACCCCTGGGTGGCGAGCGCGTCGGCCGGCGCGACCCGCAGCGCGGCCCGGGTCGGCACCTCGATGGCCAGGAACGCGATGCCGGTGACGACGACCGCCGTCACCGGCAGCAGCCAGCCCGGCCCGGACGGCCAGGGGCGGTCGAGGAACCCCAGGCCGAGCAGCGCCAGGGGCACCACGGAGACCAGCACCCCGGCCGCGACGGCTGCGCCGGAGACCAGCGCCGCCTCGCGCCGCATCATCGCGCGCACCTGGCGCGGCGTCGTCCCGGTCAGCCGCAGGGCGGCGATCTCCCCGCGCCGCTGGGCGGTGGCCGCGACGAGTGCGTTGGCGATGCCCAGCAGGAGGTAGCCCAGCAGCACGCCGATGACCGCCAGGTTGATCCACACCTCCGGCGGCGCGGCCGGCCGGTCGCCGGCGACCCCGCCGTCGGACACCGTCACGCCGGGCCGGTCGGTCAGGGCCGCCAGCGCCCGGTCGGTCGCCGGGTCGCCGTCGGTGCGCACCAGCAGGCTGTCGGCCAGCCCGCCGGTGGTGTGCCCCGCGGCCAGGTCGGCGGAGAGGACGACGGAGCCGAAGCCCAGTTCCCGGTCGTAGACGGCGACCACCCGGGCCTCGACCTCCGCGCCGTCCCCGAGGGTGAGCTGCACCCGGTCGCCGACCCCGACGTCCCGGGCGGCGGCCGCGTCGCTGCCGACGGCCACCGTGGCGCCGGTCAGCTCGGCCAGGTCGCCGTCCCGCACGTCGAGGTCGAGCACGCCGGCCCCGGCCGGGGGCAGCACCAGCGCCGGCCCGGCGGACAGCTCCTCCTCGCCCAGCAGGCGCATCGGCCAGAGCACGGTCGTGGTGCTGACCGGCGCGGCCGCCTCCACCCCGGGGACGGCCTGCACCGCGCCGAGGAGCCCGGCGGGGATGCCGCCCAGGTCGGGGGCGGTGACCGTCGTATCGGCGACGGTGCCCGCCCGGGTCTCCTCCGCCGTCGCGTCGATCACGGTGGTCTGGGCGAACGTGTAGGTGAGCGCGACGACGACCGCCATCGCCAGCGTGGTGACCGCACCCGCCGAGCGCAGCGCGTAGCCGTGCAGGTTGGCCACCGCCAGCCAGGCGGGCGCCGAGGTGCCGGCCGGCAGCCGGCGGGCGAGCCGGCCGGTGACTCGGCGCAGCAGGGTGGGGCCGGCCAGCGCGAGGCCGATGGCGGCGACGATGCCGGCCAGCGAGGTGGACGCCGCGCCGATCGGCGACTGCACCAGCAGCGGCGGCACCGAGAGCGGCACGGCGGCGGCGATGAGCAGCAGCCCGGCACGGTGCCGGCCGGGCGACGGGGTACGGGGGCCGGTCCGGGAGTCGACGAGCAGCTGGGTCACCGGTTCGCGGCTGGTGCGCCAGGCGGCGCAGCGGGCGGCGACCTGGACGACGAGGAGCAGCAGTGCGGCGGCGGCCAGCGCCGGCAGCGGGCCGACAGCCAGCGGCAGCGCGTCGGGGAGCACCCCGACGTGCACCAGCAGCCGACGGAACTGCCCGCCCAGCAAGTAGCCGAGGGCGATGCCCGGGACGAGCGCGACCGCCGCGACGACGGCAGCCTGCCCGGCGACCAGCCGGCGCAGCTGCCGCGGGGTGGTGCCGACGGCGCGGAGCAGCGCCAGCTCGCGGCGCTGACCGCCGATCGACACGGCCAGCGCCCCGGCGACGACGAACCCGACGATCAGCAGCGGCACGCCCATCAGGGAGGACGCGAGCACGACCAGCAGCGACCGGGCCGCGGCCGCCTCGGGGAGGGCGACGTCGCCGCGGGCGTCGCCGGTGCTGACGATGGTGCCGGCGGGCAGCAGCGGGCGGACGGCGTCGGCGACCGCCTCGACGTCCCCGGTCACCTGGAGGCCCATCAGGTCGACGGTGTCGGTCTGCCCGGCCAGCCGCGCCGCCCGGTCGTCGGCGACCAGCACGCCCGCACCGGCCGGGACCACGGCGGTGAGCCGGGCGTCGACGGCGCGGCCGGCCAGCACGACCCGCACGGTGTCGCCGGGGGCCACGCCGGCCGCAGCGGCGATCGCCGAGTCGAGGGCCACCTCCTGCGGGCCGGTCGGCGGGGTGCCGGTGACGTCGGGGTCGTCCAGCAGGCGGAGGGAGGACCAGCCGTGCCCGGCGGTCGTCGGGTCGGTGGTCGCGACGACGTCCCCGTCGGTGCCGAGAACGGCGGCCGGGAAGCCGACGTCTGCGACGGCGGCCGCCACCCCGGGCAGCTCCCCCAGCTCGTCGGCCAGCGCGGCGGGCACGCTCCCCCGCTCGGGCAGGGCGACGGCGAGGTCGGCGCTGGGCTGCACCGTCTGGTCGGCGGAGACGACCACCTCCGCGCCGGCCAGCCGGTCGACGGGCAGGTGCGAGCGCAGGCCGGACTCGGCGAGCACGCCGGTGCCGGTGACGATGGCCGCCCCGCCGAGCACCGCGACGAGGACGGCGAGGGAGGCGGTGAGCCGGGTGCGGGCCAGCCGCAGGGCGAGTGCGAGCACGGCTCAGCCCTCGCGCAGCGCGACGAGGCACGCGGCCAGGTCGGCGGCGGCCGGGCGCTCGAGGGTGTCGACGACCCGGCCGTCGGCCATCACCAGCGCGCGGTCGGCGCGGGCCGCGGCGGCCGGGTCGTGCGTGACCAGCACGACGGTCTGGCCCAGGTCGTCGACCAGGGCGCGGAGCAGGCCGAGCACCTCGGCGGCGCTGTGCAGGTCCAGGGCGCCGGTGGGCTCGTCGGCGAAGACGACGGCGGGCCGGGCGACCAGGGCGCGGGCGATCGCGGCCCGCTGCTGCTGGCCGCCGGAGAGCTCGGTCGGCCGGTGGTCCAGCCGGTCGCCCAGCCCCACCCGGTCGACGAGGTACTGCACCCACTCCCGGTCCAGCGGCTTCCCGGCCAGCCGCAACGGCAGGGTGATGTTCTCCCCCACGGTGAGCGCGGGCAGCAGGTTGTAGGCCTGGAACACGAAGCCGATCCGGTCGCGGCGCAGCTCGGTGCGGCGGGTCTCGTCCAGCCCGCCGATGCCGGCGCCGTCGAGGAGGACCTCGCCGCTGGTCGGGGTGTCCAGCCCGGCGGCGACCTGCAGCAGGGTGCTCTTGCCCGAGCCGGAGGGGCCCATGACGGCGAGGAAGCTGCCGCGGGGCACCTCGACCGTGACGTCGTCCAGGGCGCGGACGCCGTTGGGGTGGGTCTTGGTCACGTGCGTGAGGGCGACGGCGGCGGTGGCCGTCGGCGCGAGGGCGGTGCTCATCGGTTGCGCACGTGCAGGCTGATCAGCGTGATGGCGCTGACGGCGGTCAGCAGGCCGAAGCCGATGCTGACCGCGAGCGGGACGGCGCTGAACGAGGTGACGCTGTTGCCGGCGATGCTCAGCACCAGGACGACCCACAGCAGCGTGCGCAGCGGCCGGTCCGGGGTGCTGCGCGCCGGCTCGGGGGCGGGACGGAGGTCGACGGGCTGTGCGGTGGGCTCCAGGCGGTACGGGTCGGGCACGGGGGGCTCCTCGGTCGGGTTGGTGTCCCTCCCGATGCTGGTCGGGGCGCGCCCCGTCTCCGATCCCCTGACCTGGCCTCTTGCGGTGCAGCAGGCTGTACCCGGGGCTGCCTCGGCACGTGTGTGACGAGCCATCGCAGGATCAACGTCCCATCGCAGTCAGATCGTCATGTTCGTCCGGCAGGCTGCTGCCCATGACGGCGACCATCTCCTCGATCGGCACCGACCTCACCGCCACCCACGTGGCCTCCACGGCGCACGACCCCCGCAGCAGCGACCAGGTCACCCATGCCGTCGCCCGCCCGGTCGTCGACGGTCTGGACCAGTCGGTCTGCGGCGTGCTGGTCTCCGCCGTCGCCACGCAGGACTGGCTCACCTTCCCGGGCACCGACCGCTGCCCGGAGTGCACCCGCATCGCCGGCTGACCTCGTTCCGCTCCCCTGTTGTGCGCTGACCGTCGGTTCCCCGGTCCGGAACCGACGACGAGCGCACACCGGCGGCCGGGTCAGCCGGGTGCGGCGACCTCGTGCGGGCGGCCGTCGGTGAGGTGGAGCCAGCGGGTGATGCCGAGCTCGGTGAGGAACCGCTCGTCGTGGCTGACCACCACGAACGCGCCTCGGTAGGCCGCCAGCGCACTCACCAGCTGGCCGACGCTGACCAGGTCGAGGTTGTTCGTCGGTTCGTCGAGCAGCAGCAGCTGGGGAGCCGGTTCGGCGTGCAGCACGCAGGCCAGCGTGGCCCGCAGCCGCTCACCGCCCGAGAGCGCCCGGACCGGCAGGTACGCCCGGCTGCCGCGGAACAGGTGCCGGGCCAGCAGGTTCATCCGCTCCGCCGTGGGCATCGCCGGTGCCGCGTCCGCGAGCGCCTCGGCCACGGTGCGGTCGGGGTCGAGCAGGTCCAGCCGCTGGGACAGGTGGGCGACCCGGCCGCCGGCCCTCCGGATTTCCCCGGCGTCGGGCGTGAGGTCGCCGGTCATCAGCCGTAGCAGTGACGACTTCCCGGCCCCGTTCCCACCGGTCAGCGCAATCCGCTCCGGGCCGCGGACGGTGAGGTCGACGCCGCCCTCGGCGAAGAGCGCCCGCTCCCCCAGCCGCAGCTGCAGCCCCTCGCCGGCGAACACGGTCCGCCCTGAGGGCACCGCGGTGCCGGGCAGTTCCAGCACGATCGCCTGGTCGTCCCGCAGCGCGCGCTCGGCCTCCTCCAGCCGGGTGCGGGCACCGTCGAGCCGGGCGGCGTGCACGTCGTCGACCTTGCCCGCCGACTCCTGGGCGGTCCGCTTCATCTTGCCGATGAGGATCTTCGGCAGCCCGGCGTCCTTGACGGTGCGGGCGGCGTTGCCGGACTTCTTCTGCGCCCGCTCCCGGGCCAGCTGCCGCTCCCGCTTCTCCCGCTTGACCTGCTGCTCGGCGGTGCGGACGTCGCGCTCCACCGCCTCCTGCTCCGCGCGGACGGCGGCCTCCCAGTCGGTGAAGCCCCCGCCGTAGGTGCGCAGCTCGCCGCGGTCGAGCTCGGCGATGCGGTCCATCCGGTCGAGCAGCGCCCGGTCGTGGCTGACCACCAGCAGGCAGCCGGCGAAGTCGTCGAGCGCGGCGTACAGGGTGCGGCGCGCGTCGCCGTCCAGGTTGTTGGTCGGCTCGTCGAGCAGCAGGACCTCGGGGCGCTCGAGCAGCTGCGCGGCCAGGCCGAGCGTGATGACCTGCCCGCCGCTGAGGGTGTCGAGCCGGCGGTCGAGCGTGACGTCACCCAGGCCCAACCGGTCGAGCTGGACGCGGGTGCGCTCCTCGACGTCCCAGTCGGTACCGATGGCGGCGAAGTGCTCGTCGGCAGCGTCACCGGACTCGATGGCGGCCAGGGCGGCGAGCACGGGCGCGACGCCCAGCACCTCGGCGACGGTCAGGTTGCCGGCCAGCGGCAGCGACTGGGGCAGGTACCCGAGCACGCCGTCGACGGTGACCGTGCCCGCGGCGGGCCGGAGCTCGCCGGCGATCAGCCTGAGCAGGGTGCTCTTGCCGGCGCCGTTGGGCGCGATCAGGCCGGTGCGGCCGGCGCCGACGGTGAGGGAGAGGTCGGCGAAGACGGGGGTGCCGTCAGGCCAGGTAAAGGACAGAGCGGAGCAGACGACGGAGGCATCGGGCACGGCGGGACCTTCGCGAGGACGCGGGCGCCTGTGGCAGCCCGGCGGTGGACGAGGACGACGAGGGCTCCGGCGGCTGCTCGCCTGCCGGGCACACCCCGGGGTTCACCCGGAGATGTCGCCGCTGCCACCCATGTCGCTGCTCCCTGATCGCCTGTCCGGTCGCTCCGGACCGTACGCGCGGCGCTGGTCGGCGCGCGACCGATTCCCGACGGCCGGGGTTGTGCGCTCGTCGTCGGTTCGCCGACCGCGGACCGACGACGAGCGCACATCGGGGAGCTGGCGGGCGCTGCGCCCAGGCGCTCCCGGGCGGTCGCGTTGTTCCGCCTGGATCTGTACGACTTCTGCTTTGTGTTTGACACAAGTCCCGCTACGTTGTGACGCACAGCACACCTCGGTGCGGGCTCCCGCCTCCAGACAGCGGGTGGCCGCCCGGCGATGTCGTCTGCCCACGTCACGCTCAGAGGGGGACCCATGAAGGTGCCGATCGGTCTGCGGGCCGTGCTCGTAGTCGTCCTGTCCACACTGCTGTTCGTCGGCCTCGCCGGCTCAGCGAGCGCCGCCCCGCCCACGAAGGCCCCGGCTTCCGCCGAGTGCGCCGATCGGGGCGTGCCGCTCAGCAAGATCTCGATCCAGCTCTACACGTTCGCCGACTACATCGGCGACGACGCCGAATCGCAGGCGCGCCACGAGGAGGTCCTGCGCCGGCTCGCCGAGATGGGCTATCGCAACGTGGAGCCGTACACCCTGAGCGGCTGGACCGCCGAGGAGTACGCGGCCCTCCTCGACCAGTACGGCCTCAAGGCGTCAGCCCGGCACGTCGACGTGGGCTCCCCCGCCAACCCCGCGGACATCGAGCAGATCCTCGCGGACAACCGCGTCCTCGGCATCAAGTACTTCGGCTCCGGCAGCACCGCGGGCGCCCCGTGGATCGGGGAGCTCGAGACCGAGGCCGACTGGATCGCCTACGCCGAGTACCTCGACGCCGCGGGTGAGCAGGCGCGCCAGGCCGGCCAGACCCTGTTCATCCACAACCACGACTTTGAGTTCACCACCGTCTTCGGCGACCGCACCGCCTTCGACATCCTGATGCAGCACACCCAGAAGAAGAACGTGGTCTCCCAGCTCGACCTGTACTGGGTCGCCTTCGCCGGCCTCGACCCGGTCGACGTCATCGAGGAGTACGGCAAGCGGATCAAGCTGTTGCACGTCAAGGACCTCAACCCGGCCCTGGACAACCGCATCGAGATCGTCGGCCGCGGCTCCCTCGACTTCCCGGCGATCTTCGCGGCCGCCCACCACGTCCGCTACTACGTCGTCGAGCACGACCCGCGCTTCGGCGACCCGACGTTCGACCCCTTCGAGGCCGCGCAGGCCGGCCTCGACTACCTCAGCTCCGTGACCTACTGAGGTAGCCGCACCGTCCGCAGGGGCGGTCCCGGTCAGCCGGGGCCGCCCCTCGCGCGTGTCCTCAGGGTTGTGCGCCGATCGTCGGTTCGCCGGGTCGGGACCGACGATGGGCGCACAACGGCGGGTCGGTCAGCCGTCGACGTAGCGGTCGCGTTCGACGAGGAACTGGCCGGTGGCGGTGTTGGCGTCGATGAACTCCGGCAGCAGCGGGATCCGCACGGTCACCGTCACGCACACCGAGAACTCCTCCCCCGGCACCAGCGACGGCGCATAGCCACCCGCCGCCTCGCACCCGGCGCCGACCGGCGCATAGGCCAGGACGACGTCGGTCGCCTCCACCGACTGGTCGGCCACCGCGATCGTCACCGCCGCCTCCGCACGCGCCTGCCCGGTCGACACGTCCGGCGCGGTTGCGATCGCCCGCCCCGCCTCCCGGGCCGCCGCGTTCGCCGCGAACACCCCGCGCTGGACGGACGAGAACCCGGCCACGATGTAGACCAGCGGCAGGAACACCACCAGCGCGATGAACACGAACTCCACGATCGCCGACCCACGCTCGGGGCCGCTCAGTCGCTCACGGAGCCAGTTCACGGCGTCTCCGCCACCGAACGCCCGGTCGCCGACAGCGGCAGCAGGTCCCCCAGCGGGCCGAACAGGCTCGGCACCGCCCCGACGCACCGGACGACGACGAGCGTCAGCCCACTCTCGTCGACCTCCTGCAGCGACTCGCACGCCAACCCGGCCGCCGTCCCCGTCGAGGTCGCCTGCCCGACGATCTCCAACGTCCGGGCCGCCCCGGCCTCGGCGGGCACGTCGGCGTTGGCCGCGTACCGGGCACCCTGCTGCGCGCTGGCCACCACCACGTTGCGCAGGTGCACGTAGACCGCCACCTGCAACACCGCGAGCAGCAGCGCCACGACCAGCACGCCGACCAGCACGAAGTCGACGACCGCGCTCCCCCGCTCGCCGTCGTCCGTCAGCCGCTCACTGCGCACTCGTCACGGACTCCAGCGCGTTCGACACCGCCTCCACGATCGCCGCGCGGAACGGCACGAGGATCGCCAGCACCAGCGCAGCGGTCATCACCGTGATCATCACCCAGCCCGGGACGTCGCCCCGCTCGGGATCGTCCTCCCGCAGCCGGGCCGCCAGCGCAGCCAGCGCGGTCAGAAGGAACGCGTAGGCACGCATCCGTGGTCCTCTCTGTCGGTCACCGGCGTCACTGCGCCAGCGAGACGATGCTGATCAGCCCCGGGTACAGGGCGAACAGGACGGTGACGGGCAGCACCAGGAACACGACCGGGACCATCATCGCGATTTCCTTGCGCCCGCCTGCTTCGAGCAGCCGGCGCTTGCCGGCCTCTCGGACGTCGGCGGCCTGGGCCCGCAGCACCTCGGCCAGTGGGGTGCCGCGCTCGATGGCCACGATCAGGCCGTCGACGAACCGGGCCAGCGGGTCGAGCGAGGTGCGGTCGGCCAGCTGCTGCAGCGCATCGACCAGCGGCACCCCGGCGCGGGCCCGGGCGAGGGTCGCGCCCAGCTCCCGGGCCAGCTCGCCGCCGGAGAGCCGGGTGACCCGGGCGATCGCCGCGGTCGGGCTCTCCCCTGCGGTCACGGCGAGCGCCAGCAGCTCGGCGACCACCGGGAACTCCGCCAGCAGCAGCTCCTCACGCCGCTGCACCTGCTGGGTCAGCCACCAGTCCCGGCCCAGCACCCCGCCGACCAGCCCGGCCACGCACAACAGCACGACCGACAGCAGGTTCACCGCCCCGGCCAGCGCCGACCCCAGCACGGCCAGGACGGCGGCGCCGAGCAGCCCGAGCCCGCCCCACACCACCTGCTCGATCCGGAAGTCCTCGACGGTCGCGTCGGCGTTCAGCGCGTCGAGCCGCCACCGAACCGCCACCCGGCCACCGAGCAACCGGTCGACGTGGCGCCCGCCGTCGGCCAGCACCGGCCCGAACATCCGCCGGGCAGCGCTGAGCACCCCGGGCTGGGTCACGGTGCCGAGCAGCCGGGACGGCGCCGGACTGTCGTGCACATAGGGCGCCAGCCGGTCGACCAGCCGCACCTGCCGGAACGGCGGCGCGAAGCTCACCGCGAGCAGCACGCCCGTGGCCGCGACCAGCCCCAACAGCATGCCGGTCAGCCCGGCACTCACGACGACACCGCGCCGCTCCGCGGCCCGTTCGCTCCGCTCCTCGCTCGCTGGCGCTCGCTGCGATGCTCACTCACTGGAGCACCCGCACGTCCTCGGGAAGCCGCCCGATCTTGAGCATCAGCCGGTAGGCGAGCAGGCACACCCCGCCGCCGATCAGCAGCAGCGCCGTCCCGACCGGGCTGTCGTAGGCGGTCAACGTCTGCTGCTGCGTGGCGAGCAGGAGCAGCACCACCCAGGGCGCGGCCACGGCCAGCCGGGCGGCCTGGATGACCCACCCCTGCCGGGTCTCCAGCTCGGCGCGGGCCCGGGCGTCCTCGCGGAGGAACGCGGCCAGGGTGCGCAGCACTCGGCCCAGGTCGCTGCCGCCCACCTCGCGCGCCACCCGCAGCGTCTCCACGATCCGGTCGCCCACCGGGTCGGCCAGGTCGTCCTTCAGCCGGTCGAGGGCGTCGCTGAACCGGCCGCTGGAGCGGTGGTCGGCGGCGAACCGGGCGAAGGAGCCCCGCAGCACCTCCGGCCCACGGACGGCGAGCGCCGACAGCGCCTCGGGCAGCGAGAGCCCGGCCCGCACCGCCGAGGCCAGGTTGTCCACGACCTCCGGCCACACCTCGCGCAGGTCGGCCCGGCGCTTGGCGGCGAGCCGACGCACCAGCAGGTACGGCACCGCCGAGCCGAAGACGCCGAACGCCAGGCTGATCGTCACCGTCTGCGTGGTCAGCAGCACCAGCAGGAGACAAGCGACGCCCAGAGCGACCTGGAGCGCGAGCAGCTGGGCGGAGTTGATCCCGGTGAGCCCGGCGGCGGAGAGCAGCTGCTGACGCCGCCCCGGCCGGGAGGTGCCCGCCCGCCGGACCGGCGCCCGGGCGCCGCTGCGCCAGATCAGCAGCAGGCCGACGCCGAGCGCCAGCCCGAGCAGGCCACCGGGCACGCTCACGCGGTCCGCCGTTCGGCCGGGTCGCCCAGCAGCGCAGCCAGGTCGAAGCCGTGGGCGGCGTAGCGGTCGGCGTGCGGCGGGTAGCCGTCGGCGCGCACCAGCCGGCCGTCGCGGGTGGTGAAGACGTCGGCGGTCTCGACGACGCTGCCCTCGGTGCGGCCGGGCAGCGCCACGACCTCACGCAGCCGCCGCGCACCGCTGGGCTCGGTGCCCACGTGCACGACGAGGTCGACGCTGGAGGCCACGGTCGGGACGACGAAGGCGTGCCCGATGTTCTCCCCGGCCAGCAGCGGCAGGGTGCACATCTTGACCACGGCCTCGCGGGCACTGTTGGCGTGCAGGGTGCACATGCCGGGCAGTCCGCTGTTCAACGCGATCAACAGGTCCAGGCACTCTTCTTGGCGCACCTCGCCAACGACCAGCCGGGAGGGCCGCATCCGCAGCGCCTCCTTCACCAGCCGGCGCAACGGGATCTCACCCGCGCCCTCGAGGTTGGCCTGCCGGGTCTGCATCGCCACGACGTCGGGCAACGGCACCCGCAGCTCGAAGACCTCTTCACAGGTGACCACCCGCTCGCGGGCCGGGACCGCGGCGCACAGGCAGTTCAGCATCGTGGTCTTGCCGGCCTGGGTACCGCCGGAGACCAGGATGTTCAGCCCCGCGGCGACCGAGGCCTCCAGGAACCGAGCCACCTGTGAGGTCAGGGTGCCCAGCGCGACCAGCTCGTCGAGCGAGTGCGCCTGCAGCACGAACTTCCGGATGTTCACCGCCATGTGCCGGCGCGTGACATCCGGGATCACGACGTGGAGCCGAGAGCCGTCGGGCAGCATCGCGTCGACGAACGGGGTGGACATGTCGATCCGCCGACCCGAGCTGCGCAGCATCCGCTCGACCAGGTCCGCCAGCTGCCCGGCGCCCAGGATCGTCGTCGTCAGCTCACTGCGCCCGCGGCGGGCGACGAACACCCGGCCCGGCTCGTTGACCCAGATCTCCTCGACCTCCGGGTCATCCAGCCACCGCTGCAGCGGCCCGTACCCGGCCACCCGGTCCAGCACGTCGCGGACGACGCCCTCCGGGTCACCGACCGGCGGCAACGTGGAGGACAGCGAGCGCTCGGAGTAGTCGGCGACCACGTCCCGCACCAGCATCCGCACCGGCCCGGGATCGCCGAACGGGTCGAGCCCCCGGCGCCGGATCAGCTCCCGGACCTCGCCGTCCACGAGATCGACGGCAGAGCTCGCCACCGGCACGACACCCCCGTTGAGCAGCCACTTGGTCGGTTGAGTGCGGTGACTGTAAGGGGACGAGACGGCTCCGCGGGGAGCCCTGTGGACGAACAGTGACCCCTCACCCGGCTGGTTCACCCGGTCAGGGGACACGACAACGGCGAGGTGCCCCTCGCGCGCACGGAGAGGTCCCGGCGCAGAACCGGACACGATCGGAGCGGGCTCGCGTCATAGTGGGACATGACCTGGGCAACCCGCGCTGCGGCCGCCGGACTCTCCGCCCTCGCCGGGGTCGCCGCCCGCGACCTCCTCCAGCGCGAGCACACCCTGCTGCGCAACTTCCCGGTGCTCGGCCGGGCCCGCTACCTGCTGGAGTCCATCGGCCCCGAGATGCGGCAGTACCTGGTGGCGGGCAACAACGAGGAGCGGCCGTTCACCCGCGACCAGCGGCGCTGGGTGTACGCCTCGGCGAAGAAGCAGAACAACTACTTCGGCTTCGGCACCGACAACGACCTCGAGTTCACCGCCGGCTACCCGGTCATCAACCACCGCACCTTCGGCCACGCCGTCCCGGCCACCACCGCGCAAGCCGGGCAGAAGACGCGGCTGCCCAGTGCCAAGGTGCTCGGCGCCGCCCGCGGGCGGGCACACGCGTTCCGGCCGCAGTCGGTCGTGAACATCTCCGCGATGAGCTTCGGCTCGCTGTCCGGCCAGGCGGTGGAGGCGCTGAACCGCGGCGCCGCGCTGGCCGGCTGCCTGCACAACAGCGGCGAGGGCGGGGTGTCCCCGCACCACCGGCACGGCGGCGAGCTGGTGTTCCAGCTGGGGACGGCGTACTTCGGCTGCCGCGACGAGCACGGCCGCTTCGACCTGGCCCGGCTCAAGGACCTGGTCGCCTCCGCCCCCGTCCGTGCCCTGGAGATCAAGCTCAGCCAGGGCGCCAAACCCGGTCTGGGTGGCGTGCTGCCCGCGGCCAAGGTCTCTGCCGAGATCGCCGCCACCCGCGGGGTCCCGGAGGGCGTCGACTGCATCAGCCCGTCCCGGCACGCCGAGTTCTCCGACACCGACAGCCTGCTCGACTGGGTCGAGCTGCTCGCCGCCGAGACCGGGCTGCCGGTCGGCATCAAGTCCGCCGTCGGAGACATGGGGTTCTGGCACGAGCTCACCGAGCTGATGGCGACCACCGACCGGGGCGTGGACTTCGTGACCATCGACGGCGGCGAGGGCGGCACCGGCGCCGCGCCGCTGATCTTCACCGACTCGGTCTCGCTGCCGTTCCAGCTGGGCTTCGCCCGGGTCTACTCCACCTTCGCCCGGGCCGGGCTGCACGAGCAGGTCACCTTCATCGGCGGCGGCAAGCTCGGCCTGCCCGACAACGCGACCATCGCCTTCGCCCTCGGCTGCGACCTCGTCAACGTCGCCCGCGAGGCGATGCTGGCGATCGGCTGCATCCAGGCGCAGAAGTGCCACACCGACACCTGCCCCACCGGCGTCGCGACCCAGAACACCTGGCTCGCGCACGGCCTGGACCCCGCGCTGAAGTCGGTGCGGGCGGCCACCTACATCCAGACCCTCCGGCGCGACCTGCTCAAGGTCGCGGAGGCCTGCGGAGTCGAGCACCCCGGGCTCATCGACACCTCAGCGGTGGAGATCCTCACCGGCCGCACCGCATCACGCCCACTCGCCGAGGTCTACGAGTACGAGCCGACCTGGGGGCTCCCCTCGGCGGCCGACCGCGAGCAGATCGTGCAGCTGATGACCGGCGAGGCACCGCACGGCGGCAGCGCCCCGCCGTCACCTACCGCGGTCGACGACGCCTTGCCGAGCTGACACCCGAACAACGGTCGGTCATGTCGGTCCAGTGCCTGTAACGAGAAGCCCCCGGAGCGGGGAGACGGCTGAGGATGAGGTGATCAGGCGCGGGTGGCGCCGTGGGGGCCCTCCTGCTGCGGGGACGCCTCCCGGCGCACGGGGTCGTCCTGCCGCACGGGGTCGTCGTGGCGCACGACGTCCTGCTCCTCGGCGACGTCCCGCCGGTCGGCGTCCACCTGGTGGTGCGAGCCGTCGGACTGCGCCAGCCCCGGGGCGAGCTTCTCCGCCTTGGCCTTGAGCTCGGCGGCCATCGACCGTTCCTGCTGCGCGTGGACGGTGTGCTCGTGCGCCTCCCGCTCCGCCAGTGCGGTGCGCTCCTCGGCCTCGGCGCGCTCCCGCCGGGCCCGGGCGGCCTGCTCGTCGGCGAGCGCTTGCTCCTTGTCCGCGCGGGCGGCGAGCAGCTCGGCCTCCCGCAGGTGCTCGAGGGCCTGCTCGCGCTTGCGCTCCTTGCTCGCCCCGCCGCGCTTGGTGATCGCCAACGCGACGAGCGCCAGCACGATCAGCACGGCGATGACGATGACGACGATCAGCCAGGTGTCCACGGGTCCTCCTCGGATGGTGAGCCACAGATGCCCTGCGTTGATCATCGGGAAACCCCGTGCCATCGCGGCGTGACCAGCACCGGAGCAGCGGGCGTCGCGGACGTCCATCCACCGCGGGCGAGGTGGTTACAGCGACTGCACTGAGCCCATGGGCGAGCCCAGGGAGGTTCGGGCCGACCGGGGGGTTGTCGGCGGACCTCCGAGGCACCAGGGTGTGAGGCCCGTCAGGGACCACCCTGCGCAACCGGTCCCCGACTCGGATCTCCCCGAGGGAGGCACCGTGTCCGCCGACGTCATCGGACTCAGCCTGCTCGTGCTCGGCGTCCTGCTCCTGGTCGCCAAGCTCGTCCGGATCCGGTCCCGCATCGCGCAGAAGCTCTTCCTCCCCAGCTCGATCATCGGCGGCTTCCTGGCGCTCCTGATCGGCCCGGAGGTGGTCGGCTCGATCGCCGAGGCGATCGGCGGGCCGGACGCCCCGCTGACCGGCGGGCTGTGGCCGGAGGAGTTCCTCGACGTCTGGGCGTCGCTGCCCGGCCTGCTCATCTCGGTGGTCTTCGCGACGCTGTTCCTCGGCGAGCGCATCCCCAAGGTGAAGGAGGCCGCCGAGCTGGCCGGCCCGCAACTGGCGCTCGGCGTCACCATGGCGTCCGGCCAGTACGTGATCGGGCTGCTGCTCGCCGTCCTCCTGCTGGTGCCCTTCCTCGACCAGGACCCGATGGTCGGGGCGCTGATCGAGGTCGGCTTCGAGGGCGGGCACGGCACCGCAGCGGGGCTGGGCGACACCTTCGCCGAGCTCGGCTTCCCCGAGGGACAGGACCTGGCGCTCGGCCTGGCCACGGTGGGGGTCGTCGCCGGCGTCGTCGTCGGCATCGCGCTGATCAACTGGGGGGTGCACACCGGCCGCGCCGAGGTGCTGGAGAGCGATGCGAAGACCTCGCTGGCCGAGCAGCGCGGGCTCTACGAGAAGGAGGAGCAGAAGCCGGCCGCGATGCTGACGGTGCGCACCGCCTCGGTCGAGCCGCTGGCGATCCACTTCGCCGTCGTCGCCGTGGCGATCCTGCTCGGGCTCGCCCTCCTGGAAGCGCTGCAGGCGCTGGAGCGGCTGCTGTGGGCCGACACCGTCGAGCTCTTCGAGTACGTTCCGCTGTTCCCGCTGGCGATGATCGGCGGCGTCGCGGTGCAGAAGCTGGTCGACCGGTTCGACCGCACCGGCATCGTCGACCGGCAGATGATGCTGCGGATCCAGGGCATCGCGCTCGACCTGCTGATCATCAGCGCGCTGGCCACGCTGTCCATCCAGGCGATCGCGAACAACTGGGTGACGTTCCTGCTGCTCGCCATCGCCGGGCTCGCCTGGAACGTCGGGGTCTTCGTCTTCCTGGCCCGCCGGATGATCCCGCGGTTCTGGTTCGAACGCGGCATCGGCGACCTCGGTCAGTCCCTCGGCGTCACGGCCACCGGGCTGATCCTGATCCGGGTCGCCGACCCCAACGCCGCCACCCCGGCCATGGAGGCGTTCGGCTACAAGCAGTTGGCCTTCGAGCCCTTCTTCGGCGGCGGCCTGGTCACCGCGGCGTCACTGCCGCTGATCGCCCAGTTCGGCGCGGTCCCGTTGCTCGTCTTCATGGCCGTGCTGCTCATCGTGTCGCTGGGGATCGGCATCTTCTACTTCGGCCGTCGCTCCCCGGCCGAGGAGGAGGCCCGGGTCGCGGACACCTGAGCCGGCGGGTCAGCCGCGCGGCAGGACGGCGTCGATCAGGTGCGGCCCGGGCTCGGCCAGCGCGGCGCGGAACTGCTCGGCCAGCTCCTCGGCGGTGGTGGCCCGGGTCGCCGGCACGCCCATCCCGGTGGCCAGCGCGACGAAGTCCAGCGCCGGCCCGCCCAGGTCCAGCAGCTTCCCGGCGCGCTCCCCGCCGCCGGCCGCACCGACGCTCTCCAGCTCGCTGGCCAGGATCGCGTAGGCGCTGTTGTCGCAGATGACCGTGGTGACGTCGAGCCCCTCGCGGGCCTGGGTCCACAGCGCCTGGATGGTGTACATCGCGCTGCCGTCGGCCTGCAGCGAGACCACCGGCCGGTCCGGGCAGGCCACCGCGGCACCGACGGCCACCGGCATCCCCTGCCCGATCGCGCCGCCGGTGAGGGCCAGCCAGTCGTGCGCCGGCGCCCCGACGGTCGCCATCGGGAGGAAGTAGCCGCTGGTCAACGCCTCGTCGACGACGATCGCCCGCTCGGGCAGCAACGCGCCGACCACCTCGGCCAGGGCCTTGATGTCCAGCTCCCCGGTGGGCAGGTCCGGACGGCGGGCCTCGGCCAGCTCCGGGACGGCGTCCGGGGCGGTCGACTCGGCCAGGGCCTGCAGCGCCGCGACGACGTCCTCGCCCGGGGCGGCCAGCACGTGCACCGAGCAGCCCTCGGGCAGCAGCCGGCCGTCCATGCCGGGGTAGCCGAAGAAGGCCACCGGCTCCACGGCACCGACCAGAACGAGGTGCTCGACGCCGTCCAGCTGCTTGCGGGCGCCCTCGGGCGGATAGGGCAGCTTGAGCACGTCGGGCAGCCCGGCCCCGCGCTGCATCCGCGCCGGGGACCGCTGGGACAGCAGCCGGGTACCGGTGCCCGCGGCGACCTGGGCAGCGGCCCGCAGCCCGGGCTCGAGCACCGCGTCGCCGCCGAGGAAGAGCAAGGTCGAGCCGCCGAGCACCCCGGCCACCTCCTCCACCACGGAGGCGGGCACCTGCGGGGCCGGGCGCCGGGCCGGGACGGCGGCCACCGCGGCGCCGTCGCTCCAGGAGACGTCGGCCGGCAGCACCAGGCTGGCCACCTGGCCGCGGGCGGCGGCGGCGATCGCGTCGGCGGTGTCCGCACCCACCTCGCTGGTGGCCAGCGACCGGCGCACCCACCCGGACACCGTGCCGGCCAGCGCGTCGATGTCGGACTCCAGCGGCGCGTCCAGCCGCTTGTGGGTCAGTGCGTGGTCGCCGATGACGTTGACCAGCGGCGTCCGTGCCCGGCAGGCGTTGTGCAGGTTGGCGATCCCGTTGCCCAGCCCGGGACCCAGGTGCAGCAGCGTGGCCGCCGGAGAGCCGGTCATCCGGGCGTACCCGTCGGCGGCGCCGGTGGCGACGCCCTCGAACAGGGTGAGCACGGCCCGCATCTCCGGGACGTCGTCCAGGGCCGCGACGAAGTGCATCTCCGAGGTGCCGGGGTTGGCGAAGCAGACGTCCACCCCGCCCTCGACCAGGGTGCGGATGACTGCCTGCGCGCCGTTCACGGGACCTCCCGACCAGGGCCGCACTCCGGCGGGCGACCTCCCCGGCAGCCTCGCACGGGGGCTCCCGCTGAGCGATCCGACTGCGGCAGGATCGCCGGCATGGCCGCTGACCTGGTCCCCGAGGTGCGCGCCGCGCTGTGGGCGGCGGCCGACCCCGAGCGGGGCCGCGGCATGCAGGCCTACCTGAAGACGGCGGAGCCCTGCCTCGGGGTGCGGCTGCCCGACGTCCGCCGGATCGTCCGGGCCGCCGCGGCCGCGCACCCACCGGACGTCGAACGGGCCGCCGGTGTGCTGTGGCGGGAGGCGACCGTCCGGGAGGAGCGGCACGCCGCCATCGCGCTGACCGGCCTGCCCGTCGCCCGGGGCGCCCTGGAGCTGCTGCCGCTGTACGAGGAGATGATCACCACCGGCGCGTGGTGGGACCTGGTCGACGGGGTCCAGCCCCGGGTCCGCGATCTGCTGCTCGCCCACCCGGCGCCACTGCGGGCGGCGCTGCAGGGCTGGGCGCGCGACCCGGACCGGTGGCTGCGGCGCAGCGCGGTCATCGCCCAGCTCGGCGCCAAGGAGCGCACCGACACCGCGCTGCTCGCCGAGGTCATCGAGGTCAACGCCGCCGACCCGGAGTTCTTCGTCCGCAAGGCGATCGGCTGGGCGCTGCGCGAGCACACCAAGACCGACCCCGACTGGGTGCGCCGGTTCCTGGCCGAGCACGAGCTCAGCCCGCTCTCCCGCCGGGAGGCGGCCAAGCACCTGGGCTGATCAGCCGGCCGACCCGCAGCAGTCGCACTCCCCGGCGCACTCCCCCGCCGACCGCCAGGACCTCACCGACCGCCACGACAGCACCGACCACCGGGACTCCGCCGACAGCACCGACCCGATCGACAGCCAGGACGCCGCCGACCCGATCGACGTGCTCGACCCGATGCTGAACAGCGAGCAGGACGAGCCGATGCTGCCGATCGACAGCACCGAGCCGACGCTGCCGATGGACAGCACCGACCCGGTCGAGCCGATCGACAGCACCGAGCCCTTCGACCAGAGCGAGCCCCACGAGCGCCTGCGTCTCATGCGGGCCTTCCTATCGCGGTCAGAAGGTGAGGACCAGACGTCCCCGCACGCCGCCGGCCTCGAGCCGGCGGTGGGCCTCCGCGGCCTTCGCCGCCGGGAAGGTGTGCGCCACCCGGAGGGTGATCTCGCCGTTCTCCACCTGCTCGCGCAGCCGGTCCAGCTTGGCGTGCTCCTCGGCGTAGTCGCGGACCATCACCGGGAAGACCCGCAGGTCGCGCTGCCCGTCGCCGCGGTAGCCACGGACGGTCGCGACGGCCCCGCCGTCCTTGACCGCGGGCAGCACGGCGGCGTCCTGCACCGAGCCGTCGGCCAGCCCGTCGACGCCGTCGGGGAACTGCTCGCGGATCCGGTCGGCGACGTCGTCCCCCCGCCGGACGACGACGTCGGCCCCCAGGTCGCGCACCAGCTGCTCGTCCTCGGGCTTGGCGTCGGCCACCACGGTCAGCCCCTCGGTCTTGGCCAGCTGGACGACGTAGCCGCCGAACGCCCCGGCCGCGCCGGTCACCGCGAGCACCTGTCCCGGCTGCAGCGCCATCCGGTCCAGCGCGAGCCGGGCGGTGAGCCCGTTCATCGGCAGCGTGGCCGCCGCGGCGTCGCCGACGCCCTCGGGCACGCGGGCGATCGAGCCGGCGGGCAGCACGACGTCCTCGCGGTAGCCGCCGTGCGCACCGGACGGGACGACGATGCCCATCACGTGCTCACCGACGTGGATGTCGGTGTCGGCGCCCTCCCCGATCTCGGCCAGCACCCCGGCGACGTCCATCCCCGGCACGTAGGGGGGCTCCTTGACCGGG
>NZ_JAAKGN010000259.1:0-3527 GCF_011039295.1 Modestobacter sp. KNN46-3
GGCGAGCTGATGGTCCGGCTGGAGGAGCGCCCGTGGCGAGCCGCGGCGACCGTGTTCGTCGACTCCCGGTCGATCGTCCACCTGCTGGGCACCTCCGGGCAGCGGGACGGCCGGCGGCGCGGCAGCGGAACGGCATCGGGACGGGATCGCCCGTGCACGCCGCTGATCAGCACGTACCGTGAGTGGGGTGACCGAGGGCACGGCAGAGCTGCGGTCGGACCGGGGGACGACGGAGCTGCGCTCCGCACCCCGGCACGACACCGGCCAGGACGCCGCAGCGACGCAGCCGGAGACCGACGTCGACGTGGCGGCCGAGGGGGCTCAGCTCGCCGAGGCGATCGGCCGCGTGGTGGAGGGCAAGCCCGACGTCGTCCGGCTGGCGCTGGTCGTGCTGCTGGCCGAGGGCCACCTGCTGATCGAGGACGTCCCCGGGGTCGGGAAGACCACCCTGGCCAAGGCGCTGGCCCGCACCATCGACGGCACGGTGCGCCGGATCCAGTTCACCCCCGACCTGCTGCCCAGCGACGTCACCGGCGTGGCCGTCTACGACCAGGAGTCCCGGGCGTTCGAGTTCAAGCCCGGCGCCGTCTTCGCCAACGTGGTCGTGGCCGACGAGATCAACCGGGCCTCGCCGAAGACCCAGTCGGCCCTGCTGGAGTGCATGGAGGAGCGGCAGGTCACCGTCGACGGGGTCACCTACGAGCTGGCCCGGCCGTTCATGGTGGTCGCGACGCAGAACCCGCTGGAGATGGAGGGCACCTATCCCCTCCCCGAGGCGCAGCGCGACCGGTTCACCGCCCGGGTCTCGATGGGCTACCCCGACCGCGACGCCGAGCTGGCGATGCTCGGCGGGCGGGCCACCGTCGACCCGCTCACCGCGCTCACCCCGGTCGTCGACGCCGCGCACGTGCGGACCCTGGTGGCCGCGGTGGGCCGGCTGCACGTCGCCGAGCCGCTGCGCCAGTACGTCGTCTCGCTCGTCGAGGCCACCCGTCGCTCCCCCGACCTGCGACTGGGTGCCTCACCCCGGGCGGGGCTGCAGCTGCTGCGCGCCGCCCGCGCCACCGCGGCGCTGGCCGGCCGCGACCACGTGCTCCCCGACGACGTGCAGGCCATGGCGGTGCCGGTGCTGGCGCACCGGCTGCTGCTGACCCCGGACGCGGCGCTGGCGCGCCGGGACGCCCAGCGGGTGGTCACCGACCTGCTCGCCACGGTGCCCGTCCACGGCGGCCGCTGAGCCGGCCCGCTCCAGAGACGGACACCCCGCCCATGGCCCGCACCCGGATCGCCGACGCCGCGTCCTCCCTCACCCTGCGCGGCCGCTGCCTGGTCGCCGCCGGGCTGACCCTGGCCGCGCTGGGCGCCCTGCTCGGCGAGCGGGCGCTGGTGCAGCTGGCCGTGTTCGTGCTCGCCCTGCCGGTGGTGTCGGCCGTCGGGGTCGCCCGCCAGCGCTTCCGGGTCGCCACCCGGCGCACCGTCACCCCGGCCCGGTTGCCGCGCGGCGGCACCGCCGAGGTGCTGCTGGAGGTGGCCAACACCGACCGGCGCCCGGGCGGCCTGTGGTTGCTCACCGAGCACCTGCCGGTCGACCTGGGCCCGCGGCCGCGCTTCGTCGTGGAGCGGCTGCTCAGCGGCAGCACCGCCCCGCTCCGGTACCGGCTGCACGGCTCCCGGCGCGGCCGGTACACCCTCGGGCCGCTGAGCCTGCGGCTGGTCGACCCCTTCGGCCTGGTGCTGCGCACCGCGACCGGCACCGACACCGCCGCCCTGCTGGTGCTCCCCCGGGTCGTCCCGCTGTCCGGTGGTGGAGCGCTGACCGGCGCCGGCGGCGACGGCGGCGAGGGCGCCCGCCGGTCGATCGCCGTGCACGGCGAGGACGACGTCAGCACCCGGGAGTACCGCCACGGCGACGACCTGCGCCTGGTGCACTGGCGCGCCACCGCCCGCACCGGCGAGCTGATGGTCCGGCTGGAGGAGCGCCCGTGGCGAGCCGCGGCGACCGTGTTCGTCGACTCCCGGTCGACCGTCCACCTGCTGGGGGGCAGCGTCGACGGCGCAGCCGGTGACCCGGCACCGCCGCAGGACACCCTGGAGTGGGTGGTGGAGGCCGCGGCGAGCATCGGCACCCACCTGCTGCGCCGGGGCGCCGCCCTGCGCGTGGTGACCGACGGCGGGGAGCTCACCCCGGCCCTGGGCCGCGGACAGCTGGGCCCGGACGAGCTGCTCGAGCGACTCGCCGGACTGGGCGGCGCGCCCCAGCCCGGGCTGCAGCTGGGGGTGGAGGCGCTGCGCCGGTCGGGGGCCGACGGGCCGGCCATCTGCCTGCTGGGCCTCGTCGACCCCGAGGACGTCGCGGGGCTGGTCCGCGCCCGGTCCGGCCCGGGCCGGGACGTCGCGGTGCTGGTGGACGCGGCGGGCTGGCTGGACGGCGGGGCCACCCGGGGCCGGCGTGCACTCGGCCCCGCCGCCCGGGCGGAGCTGTGCACTCGGCAGCAGCAGGCCGGCGACCTGTTCCGCGCGGCCGGCTGGCAGGTGGCCATGATCGGCCCGGACCAGAGCGTGGCGCAGCTGTGGAGCCAGGTGGGCATCCGGGCTGGTGCCGCAGGGCCGGTGCCGGCGTGAGCGGTCAGGTCGACGAGCTGCCCCGGGCCACCCGCGGCGGGCCGGGCACCGGGATCGCGGTCGCCGTCGCCGTCGGACTGGGAGCGCTGGCGCTGGACCCGGTCTTCGCCGCCCGCACGTGGCTGCTGCCGGTGACGATGGTGGTGGCCGCCGTCGGCCTGGGCGGGGTGGCGCTGCGTGCGCTGCTGGACCGCTTGGTCGACTCCGCCGGGGACGACTCCCCGTGGTGGGCCGGCCCGGCCCGGCTGGCGGTGCCGCTGGGCCAGGTGGCCCTGGTGCTCGTCGTCCTGACGATGGTCTTCACACCCGAGCGCGGCTGGGCGGGCGTGCTGCCGACCCTGGGCAGCTTGGCCGACCTGGCCGGTCTGCTCGGGGACGGCACCGCGGAGATCCGGGAGCAGGCCACGCCGGCGTTGCCGTTGACCGGGCTGGTGGCGCTGACCACCGTCTTCGTCGCCCTGATCGCGCTGGCCGTCGACCTGCTCGCCGTCCCCGCCCGCCAGCCGGCGCTGGGCGGTCTCGGTCTGCTGGTCCTCTACTGCGTCCCGGTGAGCACCGTGATCGGGGAGGTCGCGCTGATCTCCTTCGCCGCCCCGGCGGCCGGGTTCGCCGTCCTGCTGTGGGCCGACCAGCGGGCGCGGCTGGTCGGGGACGCCCGGGGTGGCAGTGGGTCGCCGATGGGCACCGGCACCCTGCCGGCCCTGCGCACCGGCGTGGTCGCCCTGGTGGCCGGCCTGCTGGTGCCGGCGTTCGTGCCCATGCTGGCCGAGGGCTCGCTCGCCGCGGGGCTGGGCGGTGAACCGGTAGGCCAGCCCCCCGGTGGTCACGTCCCGGCCGAAGACGGTCCGGGCGGCGGGGTCGAAGCGCCAGTCCTCGTCCTCGGACCCCAGCACCTGCACCGACAG
>NZ_JAAKGN010000260.1:0-3497 GCF_011039295.1 Modestobacter sp. KNN46-3
TGGTCGAGGACGGCGCCGTCGCCCTCGCCGGCGGCTACGTGCTGGTCTCGGTCGTCGGGGGCGTGCTGGCGGTGGCCGCCGGGCTGACCGCCGGTCGTGCGGTGGTGAGCCGGCCGTGACGGCGCTGTGGGTGGCGTTGGGAGCGCTGGCCGGTGCGCCGCTGCGGCTGCTCGCCGACCGGGTGGCCACCGCCCGCCGGGGCCCGGGCAGCGTGCTGGGGACGCTCACGGTCAACGTGCTGGGCAGCGCCGTCCTCGGCGTGCTGCTGGGCCGGTCCGACGTCTCCCCCGCCGTCGTGGCGCTGGTGGGCACCGGCTTCTGCGGCACCCTCACGACCTTCTCCACCTTCGGCTGGGACGTCGTCCGGCTGGTGGAGGAGCGCGCCGTCCTGCGGTCGCTGGGCTACGTCACCGGCTCCCTGCTGCTCGGCCTGGGCGCCGCAGCAGCCGGTTTCCTGCTCTCCCGCTGAGCCGCGATGCGCGCCTGGTGGGCCCCGTCACCTAGGGTCGGGGCGGGATGAGTGGATCAACGCGCACCGGAGGAGACCAGGTGGAGGCCGACAGCCCGGTGGTGGTGGTGGCGAACCGCCTGCCCGTCGACCAGGTGACCGACCCCGACGGGACGACGCGCTACCAGCGCAGCCCCGGCGGCCTGGTCACCGCGCTCGAGCCCTTCGTCGCCGGTCGCGGCGGCGCCTGGGTCGGCTGGTCGGGCGCTGCGGGCGATGCCCCCGAGCCCTTCGAGTCCGGCGGCATGTCGCTGGTGCCGGTGCCGCTGTCCGAGGAGGAGGTGGACCGCTACTACGAGGGGTTCTCCAACGCCTCGCTGTGGCCGCTCTACCACGACGTCGTCGAGAAGCCGGAGTACCACCGCAAGTGGTGGGACGCCTACGTCCAGGTCAACAAGCGGTTCGCCGACCGGGCCGCCGAGGTGGCTGCCGAGGGCGCGATCGTCTGGGTGCACGACTACCAGCTGCAGCTGGTGCCGGCGATGCTGCGGCAGCAGCGGCCCGACCTGACCATCGGCTTCTTCCTGCACATCCCGTTCCCGCCCTACGAGCTGTTCACCCAGCTGCCGTGGCGCTCGGCGATCATCGAGGGTCTGCTCGGCGCCGACCTGATCGGCTTCCAGCAGCCGTCGGCGGCCAGCAACTTCGTCAACCTCGCCCGGCGGCTGCACGACCTCCCGTGCAAGGGCAACACCGTCTCCTACGAGGGCCGCACGGTCACCGCCAAGGCCTTCCCGATCTCCATCGACGTGTCCGCCTTCGACGAGCTGGCCCGCACCCCGGAGGTGCTGGCCCGGGCCGCGGAGATCCGCGAGGAGCTGGGCCAGCCGGACAAGATCGTGCTCGGCGTCGACCGCCTCGACTACACCAAGGGCATCGGGGTGCGCCTGGAGGCGTTCGAGGAGCTGCTCGAGGACGGCGCCCTGGAGGCCCCCTCGACGGTCCTGGTGCAGGTGGCCACCCCCAGCCGCGAGCGGGTCGAGCACTACGTGACCATGCGCGAGACGATCGAGCAGCAGGTCGGGCACATCAACGGCGTCTACGGCTCGATGGCCGGGCCGGCCGTGCACTACTTCAACCAGTCGATGCCCCGCGAGGAGCTGGCCGCGATGTACCGCGCGGCCGACGTCATGCTGGTCACGCCCTACCGTGACGGGATGAACCTGGTCGCCAAGGAGTACGTCGCCGCCCGGGGTGACAACGGCGGTGTGCTGGTGCTGAGCGAGTTCGCCGGGGCCGCCGCCGAGCTCAAGCAGGCGCTGCTGGTCAACCCGCACGACATCGCCGGGGTGAAGGCGCAGCTGCTGCGCGCGCTGCGGATGGAGCCGGCCGAGAGCGCCAAGCGGATGAAGGCGATGCGCCGGTACGTCACCAAGCACGACCTCGACCACTGGGCGAACTCGTTCTTCGAGTCGCTGCAGGCGCAGGCATGACGACCGCCCTCGACCAGGCGCTGGACGAGCTGGCCGGACGCCGTCCGCTGCTGCTGGCCAGCGACTACGACGGCGTGCTGGCCCGGCTGCGGGACGACCCGGCCGCGGCGGTGCCCGAGCCCGGTGTCGGCGAGCTGCTCGCCCGGCTGGCGACCGTCGACGGGGTGACCGTCGCGCTGGTGAGCGGCCGCGGGGTGGCCGACCTGCAGGCGACCAGCGGGCTGACCGGCCCGTTCCGCTGGGTGGGCAGTCACGGCGCGGAGTTCGACGGGCCGCTGACCGGCGACCTCGCCGTCCGGCGTGACCAGCTCGCCGCGGCGCTCGCCCCGCTGGTCGAGGCCGTCCCCGGTGCCCGGCTGGAGCACAAGCCGGCCGGTGCCGCGGTGCACGTGCGCACCGTCGCCGACCGTGCGGCGGCCGACCAGCTGCTCGCCGACGTCGCCGCCGGCCCGGGAGCCGACCCTGCGCTCACCGCCAAGCCGGGCAAGGACGTGCTGGAGCTGGCGGTCACCGACGCCGACAAGGGGTCGGCCCTGCTCCGGCTGCGCGAGGAGCTGGGCGCCCAGGGGGCGCTGTACCTCGGCGACGACGTCACCGACGAGGACGGCTTCCGTGCCCTGGCGTCGGACGGCGTGACGATCAAGGTCGGGGACGGCGACACCGCCGCCGCCCACCGGGTGCCCGACCTGGACGGTGTGCGCGCCGTCCTCGAGCGGTTGGCTGCGGCCCTGCGCGCCTGAACCGGTCGCCCCACCGGCCTCACCAGGCCCTTCTCCTCCTCTGCTCCCCCACTGTGACCGTCGGCCCCCGGGTCGGCGGTCACAGTCGTCTCCGGGGCTGCCGATTCGTCACATCACGCCGTGGCCTCAGGTTCTGACCAGGTCGGACGCTGATCCGCGGCCATTGTCGACATGGGAATGAAACACCATTTTGGACCCATGGAATGGCGATTCAGAAAAGGCGGGCGCCCGCCCGGAATTCACCTTCAGGTGGACCGGTGGGCGCCGATGAAGCCATCGCTGTGCGGGGCAGGCCCCACGGCGCACCAAGGGGAAGAGGCAGGCGTGGAAGGTCTGGACGACATCGTCGAGGAGTTCCTCGTGGAGAGCCACGAGAACCTCGACCAGCTGGACCAGGATCTGGTCGCCCTGGAGCAGGACCCCCGTTCACGGGACCGGCTCTCGAGCATCTTCCGGACCATCCACACGATCAAGGGCACCAGCGGCTTCCTGGCCTTCAACCGGCTGGAGGAGGTCGCGCACGTCGGGGAGAACCTGCTGTCCCGGCTGCGGGACGGCGCCCTGGAACTGACGCCCACGCGCACCGACGCACTGCTGCAGATGGTCGACACCATCCGCGCCCTGCTCGCTGCCATCGAGGCATCCGGCGGTGAGGGCTCCGTCGTGGTCGCCGACACCGTCGCCACCCTCAGCGCCGTCACGGCCGGCTCACCACCGCACGACCGGCGGTCAGCCCGGCGGCCACCGCCAGCACGCCCCCGACGACCGAGACCAGCACGTAGCCGCCGGCGAGGGCGACGGCGCCGTCCTCGACCA
>NZ_JAAKGN010000261.1:0-3472 GCF_011039295.1 Modestobacter sp. KNN46-3
TCACCGGCAGCGTGCGGGAGGGGCGCCCGTCCTCGGGTGACTTCGTCCCTGCCGGCTCGGTCGGCCGGAGCTACACCTCGCCCGGCTACCGCTGACCCCTGGTCAGACTCCCCAGTCGCGCTCAGCGACCGATCTGATGCCGCCGAGAGGCGGCGCCGAGTGCCACGTCCCCGGACTTCCGGGGACGAGGCACTCGGCTTCGGTGGTCCGCACGCCTTTCACGCAGCACCATCCCGGTGAGAAGAGCGGAGCACACCGCGGCCTCGATGATGAGCGTGGAATCCAGTGGCTGCCGGAATCGCGTCCTGGTGAAGGTCAGCGCCATGAAGGCGGCGCTGGTCATGAAGACAGTGAGCAGCAGCAGCTCCGGCGGCTTCGGCGGGAACCTGCGCCACAGCGCCAGCCGTACGAGCGCCAACGCGACCAGCGGCACGAACGTCAGGTACGACACCAGCCGCTCCAGTGTGCCGCCGCCGGTCGCGGACGCGGGCTCGTTGTACGGCGCGAAGTAGTTCACCACCTTGCCCAGGTACAGCTGCGCTGCCTCACCAGGGTGCTCGCTCACCCAGGTGAATGCGGCGTCGGTGTAGAAGGCGCTCTTCTCGCTCTCCGTCATGGCCTCGCGCTCGGCAGCTTCTCGGTAGCTGTCCATGTCGGCCGTGACCCCGGAGGTCGGCGTCGCCTCCGCGGAGTTCCCCAGCAGCAGGTTCACGCCGGTGGCGGTGCTCACCGGGACGAACGCGTCGAAGGCGACAGCGTTGCGCGCCGTCCAGAGCGCCACCGGTAGCAACCCGGCCAGCACCGCTGGGACCACGAAGCGAAGGGTCTGCTGACGGAACCGCCACAACGCCCAGAGGACGACGATGAGGGCTGCGAAGGCCAGGGTCGGCGCTGAGTACAGGACGACGACGGCCAGCAGTCCGACGGCGGCTCCGCGCCACGGCCGCGCCGCCCGGGGGTCGATGAGGCTCAATGCGACCGCGCCGAGCAACGCGGCCATCGCCAGCGTCTGCGGGTACAGGGTGGCGGCGGTGTAGACGTTCAGCGGGTAGAGCAGGAGCAGGAATGCCGCGATCCAACCCGCCGACGGCCCTGCGATGTGTGTCGCTATCCGGCGGGCCAACAGCGCAGACACGACGAGCAGTGCCGCCGACACGGCTACGAGCAGCTCGATCGGTGTGCCGAGGAGCCGGAACACCGCGAGCAGCAGGGGCCAGGCCGGCGGCCGGTAGGCGGTGGTCTCCCCGTCCAGTTGATAGCCATCACCGCGCAGCACCGAGTCGGCGATGGTGACGTAGCCCCGTTCGTCGCGGTAGGACAGGTCACCCGTTGCCAGTGCGAAGGCCATGACCACTGCGGAGGCGCACCAGAATGTCGCCCAGGTGAGCCGGTCTCGGTTCGCCCGAACCGCTTTCAACGAATGTGTCACTGTTCTTGACCCCCGTGGTCGGTAGTGCGGGGGACCGTAGCTGAGCCATTGGCACTCCGGGGGCTCGATGTGTCCGATAGTTGGCCATGCGAACTGTGGGCGATAAGACCGTCACGCGCGGTTGGGCAAGTACATCTTCTGCGTGCGCTCGGGCCCATCACGCTGAGCGCCGACAGTGGAACTGATTGCAATGTTGGATATTCGAGCGCGCAATAGGTCGATCGTCTGTCCCGCCCCGGGTCTGATGGAGGCTCTTAATCCACGTGAGGATGAGAGTCATGGCGGCACCGAGGAAGTACCCCGAGGAGCTTCGGGAGCGGGCGATCCGGCTGGCGGTGGACGCCCGGCGTGACCCCGCGACCCGAACAGGGGCGTTGCGCCGGATCGGTAAGCAGCTGGGGATCAACCCGGAGACGCTGCGCAACTGGGTCACCCAGGCCGAGATCGACGAAGGACACCGACCCGGCACCACGACCGATGACGCTCAGCGGCTGGCGGAGTTGGAGCGGGAGAACCGGGAGTTGCGCCGGGCGAACGCGATCCTGAAGAGCGCATCGGCTTTCTTCGCGGCGGAGCTCGACCGCCCACAGCGGTGATCGTCGAGTTCATCGACGCCCACCGGGACGAGCACGGGGTCGAGCCGATCTGCGCTGAGCTGCAGATCGCCCCGAGCACCTACTACGCCCATCGCAGCCGGCCGCCCTCGGCTCGGTCGGTGACGGACGTGGCGACCACCGCGGTGATCGAGCAGGTGCATCGCGACAATTTCGGGGTCTATGGCGCTCGGAAGATCCACGCGCAGCTCCACCGGCAGGGCCATCCAGTAGCCCGGTGCACCGTCGAGCGGCTGATGCGTGCGGCCGGGCTGCGGGGCATCACCCGGGCGAGAGGCCCCCGCACCACGGTCCCCGGATCGGGGCCTGACCTGCGCCCGGACCTGGTCGAACGCGCCTTCACCGCGACCGGACCGGACCAGCTCTGGGTCGCCGACATCACCTACTGCCGGACGTTCACCGGCTGGGTCTACGCCGCCTTCGTCATCGACGTTCACTCCCGCCGGGTGGTCGGCTGGCAGCTGTCCCGCTCGCTGCGCACCGACCTTGCCCTCGACGCGTTGGAGATGGGCATCTGGACCCGCCGGCGGGCCGGCCGGGACCTCAGCGGGCTGGTCCATCACTCGGATAAGGGCGTGCAAGGCGGACTCAACCGGTCGTCGCAACACCTCGTGATCTCGGAGGTGTGCGATGGCGCGTCGTCAGCAGCAGGCGGATCGGGCTTTGCGGCCGGCGATGCGCTCGCCGGGTCGCCCGATGCCGTCCCGGCGGGTGGAGCGCGAGTTCTGGCGCCTGATCGCGCAGGGCAAGCGCACCGAGGACGCCGCGCTCGAGGTAGGCGTGTCGTGGCCGGTCGGGTCGCGCTGGTTTCGCCACGCTGGCGGCATGGCGCCGCTGAGCCTGGCCGAGCCCACCGGCCGGTACCTGTCCTTCCACGAGCGTGAAGAACTCGCGCTGCTGAAGGCGAAGGGCCTCGGCGTTCGGGCGATCGCTCGGGAACTTCAGCGCGATCCCGGCACGATCTCCCGTGAGCTGCGGCGCAACGCCGCGACCCGCAGTGGCAAGCGCGAGTACCGCGCGACGGTCGCGCAGTGGAAGGCGCAGACCGCCGCCCGCCGGCCCAAGCGAGCGAAGCTTGCGAGCAATCCGCGGCTGAAGCAGTACGTCCAGACGCGGCTCAGTGGGCAGCTGCAGCGGCCCGACGGCAGCGTCGCGGCCGGGCCACCGACGACCTGGAAGGGCTTGAACAAGCCGCATCGCGATGACCGGCGCTGGGCGAGGGCCTGGAGTCCGGAGCAGATCAGCCGACGGCTCGTCCTGGACTTCCCCGACGATGCTGACATGCGCATCAGCCACGAGGCGATCTACCAGGCGCTCTACATCGAAGGCCGCGGCGCGCTCAAGCGTGAACTCGTGGCCTGCCTGCGGACCGGACGAGCGCTGCGCAAGCCTCGAGAACGCTCGCGCAACAAGCCACAAGGTCACGTCA
>NZ_JAAKGN010000262.1:0-3435 GCF_011039295.1 Modestobacter sp. KNN46-3
GGCGGTGCTGGCCCTGCTGACCGGGTGCGGTGACCCCGAGCTGCTGGACCCCACCGAGGAGCCGCTCGCCGGCGACCGCGAGCGCATCGTCGCCCGGGTCACCGAGGGCATGACGGTGGCCGCCGACCAGCTCGGTGCGGGCGGGCCGCTCGGCACCCGGGTGGACACCCGCTGCTCCGCCGGTACGGACGACTGGAAGACCCACGACACCCACCGTTCGACCTGCGACGTCTCGATCTCGATGGGGTTCGTGCTGGACGCCGCCCCGGCGGAGGCGCTCGGCGGGGTCGACGGGCTCGAGCTGTTCGAGGAACGGATGCTCGCCGTGGGCTGGGGCGGCGCGGACTGGTTCCTGGCCGGCAACCCGTGGGGCACCGGGGTCACCCCGGACCACCTGCGGACGTACGGGCGACCGGCCAGCGACGTCATCGGGGTGCGGCTGTGGGACCACAGCGGCGACTCGGGTGCACACCTCGACCTCGCCTTCCGGTCGGCCACCGAGCCGGTCGAACCGCCCTCGAGACCACTCGACGACGTCGAGCACTCCCCCGTGGGCCTCTACCACGGCGACACCGAGGGGAGCGGCTGGCAGGACGCCTGGGCCACCGAGCGGGCCGCGCACCCGTTCGCCCTGGTCGGACGGGGCGATGCCGTGCTGGCCGAGCAATCCTGGTGACCCGCAGGCGTCGGCGTGCCGGGTCGCCGGCTCACCCGACCGGGTGACCCCTCCCCCGGCCGGGCACAGCTGGACGGCGCAGGTGCCGACCACCACGGGGTGACGGTCTCCGCGCCCCGTGGCGCCACTCCCAGCCCGGCATCGAGCCGTGCCGGTGGCCGGCACGCCGCGCCCCAGCGGCTCGGCGCCGTCCTGGTCGAGCAGGGCGTGCTCACCGAGGAGCAGCTGGCCGAGGCCCTGGCCCAGCACGAGCGGGTGGGCGCACCGCTGGGCTCCGTCGTCCTGGCCAAGGGCTGGGTGACCCGGCGCGAGCTCTACGTCGGTCTGGCCGCGGTCTGGGGCGCCGACCTGGCGTTCGTCGACCCGGTCGACGTCGACGAGGAGCTGGCCCGGCGCTTCCCCGCCGCGATGCTCGCCCGCGAGACCTGGGTGCCACTGCGCATCGAGGAGGACGGCGACGGCCTGCCCCAGGTCGTCGTCGCCACCGCCGGCCGCCCGTCGGCGCACATCGCCGAGGTGGTCGTGCAGCGCACCGGCATCCCGCGGGTGCGCCAGGTGGTCACCACCGACTGGGACGTGCAGCGGGCACTGCGCACCGTGTGGCGGGACGAGCTGGTGCACGACGCGGTCAGCGCGCTGGCCGAACGCCGGCCCGACGAGTCGGCGTCCACGGTGTTCGTCTGGCCGCAGGTCGCCGCCGCGCTCGCCCTGCTCATCGCCACCGTGACCGGGCTGGTGCTCGACCCCTCGCTGACCATGCTGGTGCTGGTCGGCACGGTGAACGCCGCCGTCGCCCTCGCCGTCGGCACCAAGGCCCTGATCAGCACGGTGGGCACCGCCTGGGAGACCGTCGAGCAGGTCACCGCCGCCGAGGTCGCCGCGCTGCAGGACGCCGAGCTGCCCGTCTACACGATCCTGGTCCCGGTCTACAAGGAGGCCGGGATCGTCGGGCTGCTGATGCGAAACCTGGCCGACCTGGACTGGCCCCGGGAGAAGCTGGAGATCCTGCTCCTGCTGGAGGAAGACGACCCGGAGACGCTCACCGCCGCACTGGCCGCCGCACCGCCGGACATCGTCCGCATCGTCGTCGTCCCGCACTCGCTGCCGAAGACCAAGCCGCGCGCCTGCAACGTCGGGCTGGCCTTCGCCCGCGGCGAGTACGTGGTCATCTACGACGCCGAGGACCGCCCCGACGCCGACCAGCTGAAGAAGTCGCTCATCGCCTTCCGCAAGGGCGGGGACGACCTGGTCTGTGTGCAGGCCGCGCTGAACTACTTCAACGCCCGGGAGAACCTGCTCACCCGCATGTTCACCCTGGAGTACTCCTCCTGGTTCGACTACACCCTGGCCGGGCTGGACAAGCTGCGACTGCCCATCCCGCTGGGCGGCACCAGCAACCACTTCCGCACCGACATGCTGCGCGACCTCGGTGGCTGGGATCCCTACAACGTCACCGAGGACGCCGACCTCGGCATCCGCGCCTCCGCCCGCGGCCACCGCGTCGCCGTCGTCAACTCGACGACGTACGAGGAGGCCAACATGGCCGTCGGCAACTGGATCCGGCAGCGCAGCCGCTGGATCAAGGGCTACATGCAGACGGTCCTGGTACACACCCGGCACCCGTGGCGACTGCTGCGCAGCGTCGGCCCGCGGCAGACGGCCGGCTTCGCGCTGCTCATCGGCGGCACCCCGCTGATGTTCCTGGCCGCCCCGTGGCTCTACGCGATGCTGGCGGTCGAGCTGCTGTGGCCCGGGGCCCTCACCCCTGCCCTGCCCGAGTGGCTGGTCCAGGTCAGCCTCGCCAACCTGCTGTTCGGCAACGGCGTGATCATCTACCTGTCGCTGCTGGCCGGCTTCAAGCGGCGCACGTACGGCCTGGTGCCGTTCGCGCTGCTCTCCCCGCTCTACTGGCTGCTGCACTCGATCGCCTCGTACAAGGCGCTGTGGCAGCTCCTGGTCAACCCGTTCTACTGGGAGAAGACGAACCACGGACTGTCCAGCCACGTGCAGGTCGAGGACGTGCCGAGCATGGACGACGGCCCGGCCACGGAGCGCCCCGCGCCGGCCCAGACCACGACGACGATGCAGGTCACGGCGACGACCCAGGCCGCACGGCACGTCGTCCGCCTGATGGACCCGCACACCGTCCCCGTGCCACCCCCCGCACCGGACACCTCGCCGGAGGACCGGGCATGACCGCCGCCGACCCGCTGGCCGTCCTGCGCCCGGACGCCTCACCCGCCGAGGCGGAGAGCCACGCCGAGTCGCGGATGCGGCTGGCCACCGCAGCCGGACCGCCCCGGGTGCCGATGCGCCGGGTGCTGCTGACCTGCGCGCTCGTGCTCGGGGTCGAGACCGTCGTCCTGCTCGCCACCGACCGGTCACTGCACGACGTGCTGCTGCCCGGCTACCTGATCCTGATCGTCGCGTTCGGGCTGGTCTTCTGCCTCGGCGCCGTCACCGTCGCCGGCTTCGCCGCCGGAGCGGCCGCCGCCGGCCTGGTCGTGCTGGAACCGGACGCCCTGCTGCCCCTGCTCGGCGGCGCAGCGCTGCTGGCCCTGGGCTGCGGGGTCGCTCCCGGATGGGCCCGGGTCGAGGCCTGGCAGGCGGCACACTCCCGCCCGCTCACCGCGGAGGAGGAGGCCGCGGTCGCCCAGCGGGCGCTGAGCGTCGACCGCAGCCGCGGCTGGAGCCGTGGCGTGCGGCTGCGCAACTACTGGCGCACCGACCGGGTGCTCGCAGCGTTCCTGGTGCTGGCG
>NZ_JAAKGN010000263.1:0-3388 GCF_011039295.1 Modestobacter sp. KNN46-3
TGAGTAGTTATTCAGTTATACGTATGTGTTTTTTTTGTTTTTTTCAAGAAGAAGCTGGCAATCGATTTTTGCTTTGGTCTCGTGTGCTTGGAAATGTTGATAAGAGACTGCGCCCGGAGCGCGCCGAGCCCGCCCCGGTCCCGGCCCGCTACCGTCCGGGCTGGATCGGCACGCCCGGACGGTAGCGGGCCGGGACCGGGGCGGGCTCGCTGTGGGAGGGCCGACATCGACGCGGCGCACGACTGGGGTGATACTGATTGTGACGACCATTCCCAGTAACTGCTCCCGTGAGGAACTCCCGTGCGCCGCCTCGACCTGTTCCGCCGTTCGACGCTCGCCGCCGTGGCCGCCACCGCCACGCTGACCCTCGCCGCCTGCGGCGGCTCCAGCGCCGGCGCCGGGACCACGACGACCCAGGCCGACGAGGCGGACTGCCCCGGTGAGGTGCTCGACGTCGTCGTCTCGGTGAGCCAGTGGGGCAGCATCGTCGAGCAGCTGGGCGGCGACTGCGCGAACGTCACCACCGTGCTCGCCTCCTCCGCGGTCGACCCGCACGACTACGAGCCGACGACCGCCGACATCGCGGCGTTCTCCGACGCCGACCTGGCCGTGCTCAACGGGGCCGACTACGACCACTGGGCCGCCGACGCCGTCGCCACCTCGGGCTCCGCCACCGCCGTCGTCGATGCGGCCGAGGTGGTCGGCATCGAGGAGGAGGGGCATGCCGAGGAAGAGGAGCACGCGGAGGGTGAGGGGCACGCCGAGGAAGAGCACGCCGAGGGCGAGGAGGGGCACGCGCACGGCGGGGTGAACCCGCACCTGTGGTACTCCCCGGAGCACGTCCAGGACGTCGCCGCCGCGGTGACCGAGCAGCTCAACGAGCTGTCGCCCGACGCCGCCGACCACTTCGCCGAGCAGGCGGAGGCCTGGGAGGCGGACCTGCAGCCCTACCTGGACGAGCTGGCGGCGCTGGAGACCGCGGCCGCGGGGCGTTCCTACGCCGCCACGGAGAGCGTGTTCCAGTACACCGCCGAGGCGATCGGCCTGACCGACGCCACCCCCGAGGGCTACCGCGACGCCGCCAGCAACGAGACCGACCCTGCGCCCGGCGACGTGGCCGCCTTCGAGGCGGCGCTGACCGACGGCTCGGTCGACGTGCTGGTGTACAACTCTCAGACGGAGGGCAGCGTCCCCGAGCAGCTGCGCGCCGCGGCGGAGGCGGCCGACGTGCCGGTCGTCGAGGTCACCGAGTCGGCGCCGGACGGGGAGTCGTCCTTCGTGTCCTGGCAGCTGGACCAGCTGCAGCAGCTGTCGAACGCACTCGGTGGGGGTCAGTGACAGACGTCCCGACGGCCGACCCGGCCGCCGCGCGGCCAGCGGCGCTCGTCCTCGACGACGTCTCGGTCGTCCGCGGCGGCCGGGTCGTCTGGTCGCAGGGCACGCTCACCGTGCCCACTGGCGCCGTGGTCGGGGTCATCGGCCCCAACGGCGCCGGGAAGACCACGCTCTTCCAGCTGGTCCTCGGCATGCTGCCCCCGGCCGGCGGGCGGATCGAGGTGCTGGGTCGCACCCCCAGCCGCGGCGATCGCCGGATCGGCTACGTGCCGCAGAACTACACCGCCGCACTGGGCGAAGCGGTGCGCGCCCGTGACCTGGTGATGCTCGGCCTCACCGGCGGCCGCTTCGGGCTGCGCCGCGCCTCGGCCGCCGAGCGGGCCCGGGTCGACGACGCGCTGCGCCGGGTCGGCGCCGACGGCTACGCCGACCGACGGATGTCCGAGCTGTCCGGCGGCCAGCAGCAGCGGGTCGCGATCGCCCAGGCCATCGTCGACGACGCCGAGCTGCTGCTGCTCGACGAGCCGCTGGCCAACCTCGACCTGCGCAACCAGCACGAGGTGGTCGCGCTGCTCGGCGAGCTCACCCGCGAGCGCCGGGTCACGGTGCTGGTCGTCGCGCACGACCTCAACCCGCTGCTGCCCGTGCTCACCGACGCCGTCTACCTGCTCGACGGCCACCCGCACCACGACCCGATCGACGCCGTCGTCACCGAGGACCTGCTCACCCACCTGTACGGCACCCCGGTCCGGGTGGTGCGCACCGCGCAGGGCGATCTCTTCACCCGGGGCGGTTGAGCCGTGGTCACCTTCCAGGAGAACTGGCTGCAGGTGCTGCAGACCACGTTCATGCAGCACGCCCTGCTCGGCGGTTCGATGGTCGCGCTGGCCGCCGGGCTGATGGGCTGGTTCGTCGTCACCCGGCAGAACGCCTTCGCCGCGCACGCCCTCGCCCACATCGGCTTCCCCGGCGCGACCGGCGCCATCCTGGTCGGCGCCCCGGTGACGCTGGGCCTGGCGGTGTTCTGCGTCGGTGGCGGGCTGTTGATCGGGCTGTTCGGCAAGCGGGTGGCCGACCGCGAGGTGGCCACCGGCACGATCCTCGCGTTCGCCACCGGTCTCGGCGTGCTGTTCGCCTCGCTGGCCACGGCCAACGCCAGCGCCACCACCACCGTGTTGTTCGGCAACCTGCTGGCCATCTCCACCGACCAGCTGTGGGTCTTCGGCGGGTTCACCCTGCTCGTGGTCGGCGTGCTCGCGGTCATCGCCCGGCCCCTCGTGTTCGCCTCGGTGGACCCGACCGTGGCCGAGGCCCGCGGGGTCCCGGTGCGGGCGCTGGGCGTGGCCTTCGTCGTCCTGCTCGCGCTGACCATCACGATGGCCGTGCAGGTGGTGGGCACGCTGCTGCTGTTCGCCCTCGTGGTCACCCCGGCCGCGGCGGCGCTGCGGATGACCGCCCGGCCCGGGCTGGTGGCCGCGATCGCCGTGGCCATCGCCCTGGGCAGCGTCTGGTTCGGCCTGGTGCTCTCGGCGATGGTCAACCTGCCGCCGAGCTTCTTCGTCACCACCCTCGCCGTGCTGACCTGGGCGGTCACGCTGCCCCTCACCCGGGCCCGTGCCCCGCGGGAGACCCCCGCCCCGGTGCTGGACGTGCCACACCTGGTGCCCGACCGCACCAGGTGATCGACGTCTCCGTCGTCCACCCGTCCGGGGGCTGTCCCTCCGCAGGCCCGGACGGGGAGGGTGGGACACGTGCACGACGACGAACGCGACCCACAGCTGGACGACACCGCCACCCCCGACGAGGAGCAGACCGCGCAGCAGGCGACGGCCATCCGGATGCTGGCCAACCCCCGGCGGATCCGCCGCAACTGAGCGCGCACGACCAGCTCTCCTGGCGGAGAGTCACACCCGCCTCACAGTCCCCCGCCGCCGCCGGGGATCAGCTGGTCGGCCAGGCCCTCGAGCCGGGCGTGCAGCTCGAACTTGTAGTCGGCGGCCGCGCTGCGGGCGGGGTGCTGCGGGTCGTCGTACTCGCTGCTGACGTTGGTGAA
>NZ_JAAKGN010000264.1:0-3367 GCF_011039295.1 Modestobacter sp. KNN46-3
CGAGTCGGCGAGCACCCGGAGGAACGCGCCGTCCAGGGCAGGGGAGAGCGCGGCGGAGGCGAACCGGCCGAACTGCCCGGTGCCGGCCGGGTTGACCACGTCGCCGGCGAACGCACCCGCGCCGGCCAGTGACCACGCCACCACGGCGAGCGCACCGAGTCCCCACGCCCAGCGGGTCCGCGCCCGGTGCAGCCGGGGGGCCACCCGGGGCCGGTCCAGGACGGCGGTCACCGCGGGGCGCCGTAGAAGTCGGCCAGGTCCCCGACCGTGAGCGCGGCCGCGGGTGCGTCGAGCACCACCCGCCCCTCGACCAGCCCGACCACCCGGGTGCAGTGCCGCAGCGCCAGCGCCGGGTCGTGCAGGGAGGCGATCAGCGCGCCGCCCCGCTCGGTGGCCAGCCCGGCGAGCAGGCCGAGGGCGCGCTCGGCCAGCACCGGGTCCAGCGCCGAGGCCGGCTCGTCGGCGAGCACCAGCTCGGGCTGCTGCACCAGCAACCGGGCGAGCGCCACTCGCTGCCGCTGGCCGCCGGAGAGCCGCTCGGTGCGCTCGAACACCCGGTCGGCCAGCCCCACCCGGTCCAGCGCCGCGAGCACCTCGGGCAGCCCCTGCGGGCGCACCAGCGACCACGCCGCCCGCCACGCGGGCCAGCTGGACAGCCGCCCGGCGTTCACGTTGTGCAGCACCCGCAGTTGACCGACCAGCTCCAGGTGCTGGTGGACCGTGCCGACCCGGGCCCGCAGCTGCTGCTGGGCCCGGCCGCGCAGCGCCGCGACCTCCTCCCCGAGCACCTGCACGGAGCCCGCGGTGGGCAGGACCGAGCCGTTGACCAACCCGAGCAGCGTCGACTTGCCGGCGCCGGAGGGCCCGACCAGCGCCACCCGCTGGCCGGCGTCGACGGTGAGGTCGACACCGGCCAGCGCGCGGGTGCTGCCGTAGCGGACCTCGACGCCGTCCAGCCGGAGGACGGCGCTCAGCTGATCAGCCCCAGGTCGCGGCCGACCGCCTCGATCTGGTCGTAATTCGACGCCTCGGTCGGGATGAACGCCCCGGCGCCGAACAGCTCCAGCACCTCGTCCCCGGCGGGCAGGCCGGTGAAGTACTCGAGCAGCCGTCCGGGCAGGTCCGGGCCGAGCCGCTCCACCGCCTCCGGGCTGAGCAGCCAGTGGTAGTCGTGGTACTCCGGGGTGCGGGCGTACTGGACCACCGCCGCGGGGTCGACGGTGCCGTCCTCGACGCGGGACCGCCACACCTGCTCGTTGAGCACCCCGGCCTGGTAGCTGCCCGAGGAGACCAGCGAGATGGTCGCGTCGTGCGAGCCGGAGAACCCGGGGCCGCCGGGGAAGCCCTGTGGGTCGACGTCCTGCTCGGACAGGAAGTACGCGGGCATCAGCCGGCCGGACGTCGACGTCTCGCTGCCGTAGGTGAACCGCAGGTCGGCCAGCGGGCCGAGGTCGTCGGCCGGGGTCAGCCCGGTGCCGGTGTTGACGATGAACACCGAGGTGAACGACTCGTCGATGTCGCGCTGGGCGATCGGCTCGGCGCCGGGGGTCTGCAGCCGGGCCTGCACGCCGGTGAGCCCGCCGAACCAGACCAGGTCGAGGTCACCGGTGCGGAAGAGGGAGACGGCGGCGCCGTAGTCGGTGACCGGCTGGTAGTCGACGTCCAGGTCGAGTGCGGCGGACATCGAGTCGGCGAGCGTGCTGTACAGCCGTTGCAGGACCTCGGGGTCCTGGTCGGGGATGGCGCCGATGGTCAGCGAGCCGCGGCTGCCGGTCGAGCCCCCGGACAATGACTCGGGGGAGTCCCGGCTGCAGGCGGCGAGCCCGGCGGCGAGGACGGCGGCGCTCCCGGCGAGGAAGCCGCGCCTGTTCAGTGCGTGTTCTCCGAAGCCACCCGACCGGACGGCGCGACGACTGCTCACTACGTCCTCGGATGGGGCTGGGGTGCGGACACGGGAGACCTCCAGGGGAGAGGGACGAGGCGGACCGGCCCATCGTTGCCCACGCCGTCCTCCCGGGCCGCGCCCACCACCAGAATGGCCATTTCGGTGGTCGGGTGGCGGGGCCTAGGGTCGGGCCGGTGAGCGAGCCGAGGAACGAGTGCCTGTTCTGCCGGATGGTGGCCGGGGAGATCCCGCCGGACGTCGTCCGGGAGACCGACCGCACGCTCGCCTTCCGGGACATCAACCCGCAGGCGCCCACCCACGTGCTGGTGATCCCGAAGGAGCACCACGCCACCCTCGGTGCGCTGGCCGGCGCCGACCCCGAGCTCACCGCCGAGCTGGTCGCGGCCGCACACGCCGTCGCCGTCCAGGAGGGCCTCGTGACGGCGGACGCGCCCGAGCCCGGCTACCGCGTCGTGGCCAACACCGGGCCGCAGGCCGGGCAGACGGTCCACCACGTGCACCTGCACGTGCTCGGCGGCCGCGGCCTGGGCTGGCCGCCCGGCTGAGGCCGCTCGGGCCTGCCAGAGTGGCGGTGTGTCCGAGACCACTGCCCCCGTCCGGCTCGAGCGGGACGGCGACGTCGCCGTCGTCGTCCTGGACAACCCTCCGCTGAACCTGTTCGACCAGGCGGTGTTCGACGCCTGGGAACGGGTGACCGGCCAGCTGGTCGAGCTCACCGATCCTGCGCGGCCCGACCGGGCCCGTGCGGTGCTGGTGGAGGCGCGTGGCCGGGTCGTCTCCGCCGGTGTCGACGTGCACCTGTTCGCCGAGATCGCCGAGGGCCCGGACGCCGTCGCCCGCGGCGGGGCGCTGTGGGCCCGGCTGCTGCGCACGGTGCAGACGCTGGAGGGCCTCCCGGTGCCGACCGTCTTCGCCGCCCACGGCCTGACCCTGACCGCGGCGTTCGAGATTTCACTGGCCTGCGACGTGCTGCTCGCCGCGGAGAGCGCGTCCTTCGGTCTGGTGGAGATCGTCGTCGGGCTCACGCCGTCGATGGGCGGGCCGCAGCGGCTGGCCGAGCGGGCCGGCCCGGCGCGGGCCCGGGAGCTCGTGTTCACCGGTGAGCGCTACCCGGCCGCGGTCCTGGAGCGCTGGAACGTGGTCAACCGCGTCCTGCCCGACGACGGCTTCCCCGAGGCGGCCCGGGAGTACGCGCGCCGGGTCGCCGCCGGCCCCACCGTCGCGCACGCGGCGACCAAGCGGCTGGTCGCCACCGCGGTGCGGCACGGCGTACCCGCGGCGGACGACGTCGTACCGGCCGTCTCGGGGCTGCTGTTCGGCACCGAGGACCTGCGCGGAGTGGCGTCCACCAAGGTGGTGTGCGACGGCCCCGGTGACCAGCGGGCCCTCCACATAGAGGCGGCCACCGCGTGATCTTCTGGATGACCTACCACAGTCCTTCAGGAGAGCTACGCGATGACC
>NZ_JAAKGN010000265.1:0-3350 GCF_011039295.1 Modestobacter sp. KNN46-3
TCGCCGTCGCCGGCTTCCTCTCCGACCGGTTGCTGACGCTCTTCTTCCGCGTCCTGTTCCGCGACCGCCCGCTGATCAAGTAGGAGCCGACGATGGACACCGAACACCTCTCCGCCGGCCGCATGGCCGACGTCCGCATCGCTGGCCTGAGCAAGGTCTACGCCGGCGGTGTCGCCGCGATGGCCGACGTCGACCTGACCATCGCGTCCGGTGAGTTCGTCGCCGTGGTCGGCGCCAGCGGCTGCGGCAAGAGCACGCTGCTGCGCATCCTGGCCGGCTTCGAGCGGCCCAGCGGCGGCGTCGTCGAGGTCGGCGGGACGCCGGTCACCGGCCCCGGCCCCGACCGCGGCGTCGTCTTCCAGGACTACGGCCTGTTCCCCTGGCTGTCGGTGCGGGAGAACGTCGCCTACGGCCCTTCCCGCAAGAAGCTGCCCAGGGCCGAGGTCGCGGCGGTCACCGACCGGTTCATCGCCGCCGTCGGGCTGACCCGGTTCGCCGGGACGTACCCCGCCCAGCTGTCCGGTGGCATGCAGCAGCGGGTGGCGATCGCCCGGGTGCTGGCCAACGACCCGTCGCTGCTGCTGATGGACGAGCCGTTCGGTGCGCTGGACGCGCTCACCCGGGCGGACCTGCAGGCCGAGCTCAAGCGGATCCACGTCGACACCCGGACGACGGTGGTCTTCGTGACCCACTCGATCGAGGAGGCGGTCTACCTCGCCGACCGGGTCGTGGTGATGACCGGCGGCGCCTCGCACGGCGTGCCCGGCTCCATCCGCCGGATCGTCCCGGTCGACCTGGCCGACCGCGACGTGACCAGCCCGGCCTTCAACGCGGTCAAGCGCGAGATCGCCGACCTGGTGCACACGGTGCCCGCCACCGTCTGACCCAGGAACCGCAGGGGCCGAAGCCGCGATCTCGGTGCCTGCGGCGCCCCGCCCCGTTGGGGTGAGGTCTCCTGGCAAGGCTGCGGTACCGGCGGTGGGCGGCCGATCTCACCCGTACGAGCAGTGCACCCGCACTGCGTCTCGGCGAGCAGAGCGGAAGACACACGTGGCCAAGGTGCTGGTGGTGGAGGACGAGGACGTCACTCGTCTGATGCTGGAGTCACGTCTGCACCTGGCCGGCCACCGCGTCCGCGGCGCCGGCTCGATGGACGAGGCGCGCAACGTCCTCGAGCACGTGTTCACCCCCGACGTCGTCATCACCGACATGTTCATGCCCGGCGGCAGCGGGCTGTCCCTGGCCTCGGCACTCCGCAAGGACCCGATGTGGGCCGACGTGCCGCTGATCTTCCTCAGTGGCCGGGCGCTGCCCGGTGACGTTGCAGCCGGGGCCGCGCTGAACGCCGCCTACCTCGCCAAGCCGGTGTCGATGACCGCCCTCACCGCGGCGATCGACACCGCCCTGGTGGCCACCGCCGCCGCACGCGACGAAGCCGTGCGCGACCACGTCGAGGACCTCTGGGACCTCGATGACGATGCCGAGCGCCAGCTCCACGCGACGCTGCTCGGCACCTTCGTCGGCTGGGCGCCCGAGGGCCTGGCGTCCGTCGAGGACGCCCTGCACGTCGGGGACGCCGTCGCCGTCGAGGAGACCGCCCACAAGCTGCGGGGCAGCGCGGCCACCCTCGGCGCCGGCCCGCTGGCCGAGCTCTGCGCCACCCTCGAGGAAGCCGCCCGCACCGGGCAGCTGCCGACTCCCGGCCCGGTGATCGGCGCACTGCGCCGCGAGCTGGAGGTCACCTGCCGGGTCTTCACCGAGCTGGCCGCCGAACTGGCCGAACCGCTCACCCCCGCCGCCTGAGGCACCGGGGCCGCGCCTCCGGCTCCCCCTGATCGGGGGCCCGGGGTCGCCACCGCAGGCCCGACTTGGTGGGATGGGGCGTCCGGACGCCCCGGGCAGCGCACCAGGGAGGAGCCACATGCACCCGGACGGTCAGCTCCTGGGCGGGCGCTACGAGCTCACCTCGCTGATCGCCACCGGCGGCATGGGGCAGGTCTGGCAGGCCCGCGACACGTTGCTCGAGCGGGACGTCGCGGTGAAGGTGCTGCGCAGCGAGTTCACCGGTGACCCGACGTTCCTGGCCCGCTTCCGGGCCGAGGCCCAGCTCGCCGCCCGCCTGGTGCACCCGAACATCGCCACCCTGTTCGACTACGGCGAGATCCCACCCGCCGGCCCGCGCGACGAGCACCTCGCCTACCTGGTGATGGAGCTGGTGCGTGGTGAGTCGCTGTCAGCACTGCTGCGCCGCGAGGGCCGGCTGAGCCCCGAGCGCACCCTCGACGTGCTGCGGCAGAGCGCCGCCGGGCTGGCCGCCGCGCACGCCACCGGCGTCGTCCACCGGGACGTCAAGCCCGGCAACGTGCTGATCGGCGACGACGGCACCGTGAAGATCACCGACTTCGGTGTCGCCGTCTCCGGCTCCAGCGTGCCGCTCACCCAGACCGGCCAGGTCATCGGCACCCCGCACTACCTCTCCCCCGAGCAGGCCCAGGGCGACCGGGCCACCGCGGCCAGCGACGTCTACGCCCTCGGCATCGTCGGCTACGAGTGCCTGGCCGGCCACCACGCCTTCGACGCGGAGAGCTCGGTGCAGGTCGCGCTGATGCAGATCCGGGACACCGCCGCACCCCTGCCGGACGACGTCCCGGCCCCGGTGCGCCAGCTCATCGCGGCCGCGATGGTCAAGGACCCGGCCCAGCGCTTCCCGGACGGCGCCGCCTTCGGCACCGCGATCGACGACGTCCGCGCCGGGCGCTCCCTGCCGCAGACCGACCGGACGACGGTGCTCCCCGCGGCCGGGGTCTCGGCACAGTCGCCGAGCACGCGGGTCATGCCGGCCGTCGGCGGGGCCGCGGCCGCTGGGGTGGGCGCGGTCGGTGCCGGTGCCGCCGGACCTGGTCCCGAGCGGGAGCGGGAGGGCAGACGCCGCCGCCTCCTGCTCCCAGTGCTCGGCGTGCTGCTCGCGGCCGTCGTCGCCGTGGTCGGGTTCCAGCTGCTCGGCGACGACGGGACGGCCGACCCGACGACGACCCCGACGACGAGCACCGAGCAGACCTCCCCGGCCACGACCACCGCCGAGGAGACCGCCCCCAGCGTGGAGCTGGTCGCGGTGGACGCCGACGACTACATCGGCCGGCGGCTCTCCGACGTCGAGTCCGACCTGACCGGCCTCGGCCTGTCGGTCACCGCCGTCCCACGGGAGACGGCCGACGCCACCGCGGGCGCGGATGAGCTCACCGAGTACCACGAGCACCGGCTGACCGGACCGGCACGGCACTGGCGCATCCGGCAGGAGGTCCAGCAGCTGACCCTGGTGGACGAGGACACGGTGATCGCCGACGTCCACC
>NZ_JAAKGN010000266.1:0-3347 GCF_011039295.1 Modestobacter sp. KNN46-3
CGAGATCGGCGACGTGCAGGGCGCGGGCGCGACCACCCCGCTGGCCGGCTCCACGTTCACCGTGGAGGGCGTCGTCGTCGGCGACGTCCCCGGGCTCTCCGGCTTCTACCTGCAGGACGCCGACGGTCGAGCCGACCGAGGACGCCGAGCTGGACGAGAAGGACATCGAGAAGGCCCTCGAGCGCTGGCGCGAGCGCCGGCGCGACCGCGACGACTGACCGGTGTGTGTCGCGAGCGAGATGCTCGACCCGGCGACCGGCGACCTGCTCGGCAACCTCCCCCAGGCGCTGGTCAACGCGGCGATCACCGTCTCCGAGGCGTCCTCCCCGGGCTGAGCAGCAGCACGTGCGCGACGGGGTGCGGTGAGTGTGCACGCGCCGGAGCGGGCCGAGCGCGGTGCGCGAACCCCTCGACGGCCGCGGTGCGCGAGGACCCTCGACCTCGCGGCGGTGCCGTCCGGGCGCCGTCAGGGAGGAGGACGGAGATGCACGCCAGGACCACCATGGTGCGCTGCGACCCGCAGGCCGTCGACGAGGGCATCGAGTACGTCCGCGACGCCGTCTGGCCCATGCTGCGCGGCATGAGCGGCTGCGTGGGCATGTCGATGCTCGCCGACCGGGACGCCGGCCGCTGCATCGTCACCGCCGCCTGGGCCACCCACGAGGCGATGCGGGCGAGCGCGGTCGCCGTCGGTGAGCTCCGCGACCGGGCCGCCGAGGTGATGCGGGCCGAGGAGATGGACGTCGCCGAGTGGGACATCGCCGTGCTGCACCGGGAGCACCCGGCCGGTGACGGCGCGTGGACCCGGGTCGTCTGGACCGACGGCGACCCGGCGCAGCTCATCGGCATGATCGACGCCTTCCGGATGAGCCTGCTGCCACGGATGAGCGACCTGCCCGGCTTCTGCAGCGTCAGCCTGCTGGTCGACCGGGACACCGGCCGCGCCTCCGCGGCGATCACCTACGCCAGCCGGGCCGAGCTGGAGCAGTCGCGGGAGATGGGCTCGGCGATGCGCGAGGACTTCGCCGCGGCGACGGGCATGCGGATCGTCGAGGTCGCCGAGTTCGAGCTGGCCGTGGCGCACCTGCGGGTACCGGAGATGGCCTGACCGGCTGAGCTGGTGCCGCCTACCACCGACGGCACCAGCCGAGCCGCGGCCGGAGCGCCCGGCTGTGGGCGGCGCAGCAGCCTGTGGACGACGGCCCGCCGGCACCCAGGGGCTGCCACGGTCGACCCGTGACCACGACGCCGCTCGCCCAGCTCCCCGTCCGCTCCGCCACCGACCTCACCCGGCGCTGGACCACCGTGCTCGCCCCGCCGGTCTTCGGTGCGCGCAGCCTCTGGCTGGCCTGGTTCGACGCCGCCGGGCTGATGCTGCCGGTGCTCATGCCGGTCGACGACCTCCCCCGCCGGCCTCGGCACGAGAGCCTGTCCGGTCTGCTGGCGCTGCACGACGCGGTCACCGAGCAGAGCGACTGCGCCGACGGCCACCTCGCGCTGGCGCTGTGCCGGCCCGGCCGGTCGCTGGTCACCGCGAGCGACGACGAGTGGGCCGAGGCGCTGCGGGAGGACCTGGACAGCGGGGTCGACGGCAGCTGGAGCCTGCACCTGGCGGCCGGCGGCACGGTGTTCCCGCTGGTCGAACCGGCCCGCTGGGCCTGGCAGTGACCAGCTCCCACAAGGGCGAGACTTGACAAAAGTCATTGCTGGACCGGCAAACTGGTCGGCATGAGCGACGACGCCGATGCGGTGGTCCAGGCCGTCGGGCCCCGGCTGCGTGCGCTGCGCCAGCAGCGGGACACCACGCTGACCCAGCTGTCGGAGACCACCGGCATCTCGGTGAGCACGCTGTCCCGGCTGGAGTCCGGGCAGCGGCGAGCGACGCTCGAGCTGCTGCTGCCGCTCACCCGCGCCCTGCAGGTGCCGCTGGACCAGTTGCTCGACGAGCCGCCGTCGCAGGACCCCCGGGTCCAGCCGCGCCCGGTGTTGCGCAACGGCATGACCATGCTCCCGCTCACCCGCCGGCCCGGCGGGCTGCAGGCCTACAAGATGATCATGCCCCCGGGTCACCCCACCGGCGGGGTGGAGCTCAAGACACACGAGGGCTACGAGTGGCTCTACGTGCTCAACGGCCGGTTCGTGCTCTTCCTCGGCGACCAGCGGCTGGAACTCACCCCCGGCGAGGTGGTCGAGTTCGACACCCACGTGCCGCACGCGCTGACCAACCCCGGGCCGGCCCCGGTGGAACTGCTGGCCCTGTTCGGGCCGCAGGGCGAGCGGATGCACGTGCGCGCCCGGCCGCGCGGCAGCGGCGACTGAGCCGGCACCGACGGCGCCGGGCCGGCCGGACACCTGCCCCCGGCTGGTCGGCGGGTCCACCGCTCACCGTGCGGGACCGCGCGCGGTTCGACAGGCTGGTGCCTCCCGGGCCTGAGACCACGGGCCGACCCGCTCGACTTCCCTGGAGGCACGCCTTGCCCGCTCGCGCACCCAAGGAGATCGCCCAGGTCGCCGCCGCGACCGGGGCGAAGAAGACCCGCCGCACCTGGGACAAGGTGCTGGTCAGCGCCTTCCTGGCCGGCGCCTACATCGCCTTCGGCGGTCTCGTCGCCATCGTCGTCTCCTCCGGCCTCGACCCGGAGACCTGGGGGACGCTGCCGACGCTGTTCACCGGCGCCACCTTCACCCTCGGCCTGGTGCTCGTGCTCGTCGCCGGCTCCGACCTGGCCACCGGCAACATGGCACTGGTCCCGCTGGGGGCCATGCGCGGCAAGATCGGCGCCGGCGACGTCGCCAAGAACCTGTCCCTGGTGCTGATCGGCAACCTGGCCGGGGCGCTGTTCGTCGCGTTCTTCCTGGCCGTGCAGACCGGGGTGATCGGCGACTCCAGCGCCACCGGCACCGGCGGGCTCACCTACGAGCGGCTGGCCTCGATCTCCGAGGGCAAGGCGCTGGGCGAGACGGCCTGGCAGACGTTCCTCCGCGCGGTCGGCTGCAACTGGCTGGTCTGCCTCGCGGTCTGGATGTCCCTGGCGGCGACGACCGTCTCGGGCAAGATCCTGGCGATCTTCTTCCCGATCATGGCGTTCGTGGCGATGGGCTTCGACCACGTGATCGCCAACATGTTCTTCCTCCCGGCGGCGATCTTCGCCGGCGTCCCGGACATCGGCTGGGACGACGCGGGGCTCAACTGGCTGCTGGCCGGCGCCGGCAACCTGGTCGGCGCGGTGGTCTTCGTGTCCACGTCCTACTGGTACCTGTTCCTGAAGGACGAGCCGGAGGACGAGCCCGAGGAGTCCGAGGCGTCCGCCCCGCCGGCGGAACGCGGCTGACCCCCTCCACGAACG
>NZ_JAAKGN010000267.1:0-3319 GCF_011039295.1 Modestobacter sp. KNN46-3
CCCGGCCGACCTGCTCAAGGTCTACGACCGGGTCGCCACGCAGACCGGCAGCACCGGCGCCGCCGAGCTGAAGGCCCGTCGCTGCCAGGGCTGCCGGATCGAGTTCTACGGGACCGAGCTGGCCTCCTACCGCAACGCCGACCCGCACACCGTGCTGCGCTGCGAGAACTGCAACCGGGTCCTGGTGCGCACCGCCGAGTCCGGGCTGTGAGGCGTCCGAAGACGAAGGTGTCGGGAGCATCGCAGGGAGCGCCAGCGACCGAGGAGCGGACCGAGACCGGAGTCGAGCAGTGAGGCGGCTCATCGTCGAGGCCGACGGCGGGTCGCGGGGCAACCCCGGGCCCGCCGGGTACGGCGCGCTGGTGAAGGACGCCGAGACCGGCCGGCTGCTCGCCGAGCGGGCCGAGTCCGTCGGCCGGGCCACCAACAACGTCGCCGAGTACGGCGGTCTCGTCGCCGGGCTGCAGGCCGCCCTCGACCTCGACCCCAGCTCGAGCGTCGAGGTGCGGATGGACTCCAAGCTCGTCGTGGAGCAGATGTCCGGCCGCTGGCAGATCAAGCACCCGGACATGAAGAAGCTCGCCCTGCAGGCCCGGGACATCGCCCGGCAGCTCGGCTCGGTGCGCTACACCTGGATCCCCCGGGCGCAGAACAGCGCCGCCGACGCGCTGGCCAACAGCGCGATGGACGGCAATCCGGTGCGCCGCGACCTGGCCACCGAACCCGTGGTGGTCGAGGACGACACCCAGCCGACCACGGAGCCCGCCCCCGTCGTCGTGACCGTGACCCACCTGCTGCGGCACGGGCGCACCGAGCACACCCCGGAGCGTCGGTTCAGTGGCAGCAGCGACCTGCCGCTGTCCGAGCTCGGGCGCGCGGACGCCGAGGCCGCGGCCCGGCACCTGGCCGGGCGGGGCATCGACGTGATCGTCAGCTCCCCGCTGCAGCGCACCCGGCAGACCGCCGAGGCGGCCGCGCAGGTGCTCGGCGTCCCGGTCGAGGTCGACACCGACCTGCGCGAGCTGGACTTCGGCGCCTGGGAGGGGCTCACCGCGGCGGAGGCCCAGGCGAAGAGCCCGCTGGCGTTCCGGCGCTGGTCGGGGGCGACCGACGTCCGTCCGCCCGGCGGGGAGTCGGTGGCCGACGTCGCCACCCGCGTGGCCCGGGCCCGCGGCCGCATCCTGGACCGGCACGCCGGGGAGACCGTGCTGCTGGTCAGCCACATGATGCCGATCAAGCTGCTCTTGGCCGCCGGGCTCGGCGTGGGCGAGGACGTCGTGCACCGGGTGTTCCTGGAGGCCGCGTCGCTGTCGACGGTCACCTGGTCCTCCGACGGCCGCACCTCGGTGCGGCTGGTCAACGACACCTCCCACCTCGGCTGACCGCCCGGGGAAGCCGGGGGCGTCCCCGGCTGTTGGACCAAGGAGTACCGAAGCCCGGCCTGCTGAGGAGTTCTGTGACCGCGACCGTCGCCGCCGATGACCGCACCATGTCCGCCACCGAGTACGAGACGTGGGCGGCGGAGATCCGCCGGCTGGCCGACGAGCGCGGCGCCGTCGTCCTGGCGCACAACTACCAGGTGCCCGAGATCCAGGACGTCGCCCACTTCACCGGCGACTCGCTGTACCTCTCCCGGGTCGCCGCCGAGACCGACGCCCGCGAGATCGTCTTCTGCGGCGTCCACTTCATGGCCGAGACGGCGAAGATCCTGTCGCCGGACAAGACCGTGCTGCTGCCCGACCACGCCGCCGGCTGCTCACTCGCCGACAGCATCACCGCCGAGCAGTTGCGCGAGTGGAAGGCCGATCACCCCGGCGCCGTCGTGGTCAGCTACGTCAACACCACGGCCGCGGTGAAGGCCGAGACCGACATCTGCTGCACGTCGTCCAACGCCGCCGACGTCGTGCGCTCGATCCCGGCGGACCAGGAGATCCTGTTCTGCCCGGACCAGTTCCTCGGCGCCCACGTCAAGCGGGTCACCGGCCGGGAGAACATCTCGATCTGGGCGGGGGAGTGCCACGTGCACGCCGGGATCAGCCCGGCCGACGTCCGGTCGCAGATCGCCGCGCACCCCGACGCGGAGATCCTGGTGCACCCCGAGTGCGGGTGCACGACCTCGGTGCTGGACCTGGTCAGCCACGGCGACCTGCCGGCCGACCGCACCCGGGTGCTGTCGACCGGGGGCATGGCCGACGCTGCCGCCGCGACCACGGCGGGCCAGGTGCTGGTGGCCACGGAGATCGGCATCCTGCACCAACTGCGCGCGCTGAACTCGAAGACCGAGTTCATCCCGATGAACGCCCGGGCGGCCTGCCGCTACATGAAGATGATCACCCCGGCCAAGCTGCTGCACACGTTGCGCACCGGCGAGGGCGCGATCGACGTCGACCCGGACACCGCCGCCCGCGCCCGCCGCGCGGTCGAGGCGATGATCGCGATTGGCGAGCCCGGCCGCGGCGGCGAGTGAGCCCCACCCGCAGTTGATCATCGGCGAACGGTGGCCCGCCTCGGCGTGTCGAGCAGCCGTTCGCCGATGATCGACAGGGGCCCGGTGCTCAGCCGCGGAGGAACAGGTAGATCGACACGGCGATGCCGAACACCACGATGAGCACGCGCAGCGGGGTGGTCGGGATGCGGGTCGCCACCTTCGCCCCGAGGAACCCGCCGAGCAGGGCGGCCGGTGCGCAGACGGCGACGTAGGCCCACTCCACCGGGCCCCAGATGCCGAACACGACGACGGTGACCGACGCGGTGACCAGCGAGATCGCGCTCTTCATCGCGTTGGCCAGCTTGAGCCGACCCAGCCCCAGCCCGAGGACGCCGACCAGGATCACGCCCAGCGCACCGCCGAAGTAGCCGCCGTAGACGGTGGCCAGGAACAGCGCCACGTACAGCCAGGCCGGGTCGGCGTGGGCGACGCCGTCCTCCTGCTTCTTGAGCCGCTTGGTGATCATCGTCTGGAAGGCCAGCAGGATGCTGGCGAGGAACACCAGCAGCGGGACGACGGTGTCGAAGGCCTCGGACGGCGTGGTCAGCAGCAACACCGACCCGGTCGTGCCGCCCAGCACCGCGACCACCGAGAACCGGATCATCCGGGCCCGCTGGCCGCCGTACTCCTTGCGGAAGCCGAGCACCCCGCCGATGTACCCGGGCCACTGGGCCACCGAGTTGGTGACGTTGGCCGCGACCGTCCCCAGCCCCAGGCCGACCAGCACGGGGAAGAGGATCAGCGACCCGCCGCCGGCGATCGAGTTGATGCCGCCGGCCAGGAGGGCGACCCCTGCGGCGATGAGCAGGTCGACAGGGGACACGGCCGCGG
>NZ_JAAKGN010000268.1:0-3319 GCF_011039295.1 Modestobacter sp. KNN46-3
TCCCGCCGTGCACCGGGGCGAGCAGTCCGAACCACTGGTCGAAACCGTCCGCCGCGATGGCGGAGGTCGACCGCATCCAGCCGAGCAGGGTCTCGACATCGTCGTCGTCCAGGATGTCGCCGAGCGCAGACAGCACGGTGGCCACGTCCGCGGCGGTCGTCACCGCCTGTCCCCACTGACCGGGCACCGCTGGAAGGCGCGTTCCGGTGAGCCCGACAGCCGTCGCCACGTGCCTCACCAGCTGGGCGCCGTCGTACCGGTCCCACAACCTGCTCATGGCGCCGTCGTCGGACTGGACGACGGCACGCTGGACCAGGTCGAGATCCTCGCCGCTGAGCGCGAGTGACCCCGCTGCATCGAGGGCGAGCAACCGGGCGACGACCAGGATCTTGACCAGCGAGGCCGTGTACGTCGGCGCGCCGGCATCCGGACCGGTGATCAACGGCCGACCGTCCGGGTCCAGGACGACGACCCGGATCGACCCCTGGGCGGCTGCGGCGGCTGCCCGGACGTTTGCCAGAACCGCTGCCGGGTCGATGGAGGGCGTCGCGGTCGCCAGCGCGGCGGTGCTCGGCGGTGCGCTGATGGTCGGCGGCGACGACGCGACCGATCTCCCCGCGACGGCCTCCACCCCGGTGATGCAGCAGCCGACGATCGCGACGGTCGCGACGCCGACGGTCAGCAGCCCCAGGAGTGCGGCCAGCCACCCGCGGTGGCGGAGCAGGTGCAGGTGCATGGGAGGCCTGCTCTCGTGTGGGTCGGCACTCCGGGCCGCGTCGTCGGGGTCGCGTGGGTGCGCAGTGGGTGTCCGTCACGCCGGAACGGCGTTCGCCCTCCGGCGGAGCAGCAGCCAGGTGGCCGCGACGACGAGCGGGATGCCGGCGGCCGCGACCGAGCAGCGCAGGAGTGGGAGCGCAGCACCGGCCACGGCTCCTGCTCCGACGAGTCCCCAGGACCACAGAAGTGCCGCGGGGATCGTCCCTCTCAGCATCACGCGCAGCGGGACCCCGGCCTGCGCGGCGACTCGCGGCGCCAGGGTCCGCGCCCCCGCGACGAACTGCGACATCGCGGCGACCCGCACCGGTCGGCGTCCGATGGCGCCGGACCAGGCCAGAGCTGAGCGGTCGACCGTCTCCCGGGCGCGCTCGGGGAGCAGCCGACCGAGCCGTCCGTCTGTCGGGAGGGACGAGCCGGAGTCGGCGCGCGCCGCGGTGCGGTGGCCGAGCGCCGCGCCCAGGACGGTCGCGCCGGCCACGGCCAGGGCGACGACGGGCACGGGGACCAATCCCAAGCCTGCTAGGACGCCCACACCGAGGACCAAGGACGCCGCCGGCAGGAGCATGCCGATCAGCAGCCCCGACTCGGCCACCAGCACGAGAGCGACGACCGCGGGCAGCGCATGAGCGGGAACCGCATCGAACCAGCCGGTCACCTGAGCCCTCGACGTCTCCGCCGCCCGGCCGTGAACACGGCTCTCACGCGCTGGCCTGAGACAGCGAGGGGTTGTCGATGACGAACCGGAAGCCGGCATCCCGCGTGGCGATGTCGATGCGGACGTCCTCCGGGCCGACCGGCTGCCGGTCGAACTCGAACGGCGCCAGCGGCGAGGCGGCAGCGTGGGCGGCCTCGCCCATGGTGGGCGGCATGGCGTTCTCCTCGGGGCTCGAGCGACCGAAGGGGGGTGACGTCCAGGCAACCGGCGACGTGGACCCGGTGGCAGTCCCTGTCGTTCCAGGTACCAGCGGGGCCACCCACGGAGGTTTGGCGCCATGTCGCGGCGGCTATGGCGTGGCGCTGCGCGCCTCTCCCGCCCGCCGGCCGACGGCGAGACCGCATCCTCGGCCATCGGTGGCCTGTTCTTCCAGGTAAAGACAGTGCCCCCCAGGACCCTCACCCTGCCGCGATCCGACACCTAGCTTCGAAAGGGATGAATGATCACGTCGCTTCCACGGCCGGCGGTATGGCGAAGTTCGGGGCTGCCGTGGTGGCCGCCGGGGCGCTCCTCGCCGGGATGATGCTCCCGTTCGTCGCCGGCACCGGGCTGCTCGCCCGGGACTCGGCTTCTCTGCTCGACGCGCTGCCGGTCGAACTGACCGACCAGACGCTCAACGGCAACACCACGGTGCTCGCCGCCGACGGGTCGGTGATCACGCAGTTCTACGCCAACAACCGCACCCCGGTCACCGGCGAGCAGATCCCGCCGGTCATGCGCGAGGCGCTGATCTCGATCGAGGACAGTCGCTTCTACGAACACGGCGGCGTGGACGTGCAGGGGACGCTTCGCGCGCTGGGCCGGAACCTGGCCGCCGGTGCCGTGGAGGAAGGCGGGTCGACGCTCACCCAGCAGCTGGTGAAGCAGACCTTGCTCCAGACCGCGGAGACCCCCGAGCAGCGTGCGGAGGCCACGGAGGAATCGATCGACCGCAAGCTGGTCGAGGCGCGGCTGGCTCTCGCCCTGGAGGAGAGGTACTCCAAGGAGGAGATCCTCACCCGCTACCTGAACATCGCGTACTTCGGTTCCGGTGCCTACGGCGTGCAGGCTGCAGCCCAGCGGTACTTCTCGGTCGACTCGGCTGATCTCAACCTGGCCCAGGCCTCCGTGCTGGCCGGGTTGATGCAGAGCCCGGCGATCGACAGCCCCCTGGTCAACCCGGAGAACGCCCAGAGCCGGCGTGACCTGGTGCTCGCGCGGATGCACGAGCTCGGCTACATCACCGACGCCGAACTCGCCGACACCACCTCGCAGCCGGTGGTCGTCACCGCGCAGCCGAACCCGCCCAACGGGTGCATCGACGCCGCGGTGGGTGGCTTCTTCTGCGCGTACCTGCAGTCGTACCTGGTGGACACGCTCGGGATGAGCCAGGAGCAGCTCGAGAACGGCGGCTACACGATCGAGACCACGCTCCGGACGGACGTCCAACGCTCGGGGGACCAGGCAGTGCGCGCTGCAGTGCCGATGGGCAACTCGCTGGCTGGGATGTTCACCGCCGTGCAGCCCGGGACCGGGCACGTCCTGGCGATGAGCGTGAACCGGAACTACGGCTGCAACTCGGCTGCCGACATCTCCTGCGAGTCCGTGGTGCTCAACACCGCGGCCAGCCAGGGATCGGGCTCCACCTACAAGGTGTTCACCGCCGCGGCGGCGTTGGAGCAGGGGTACTCGCCGTCCTACACGATGACCACCGGCGATACCTGGAGTTGACCCGCTTCGGTGGACACCCTGAGCTTGGGCTTCCAGCCCGAGGAAGGGGTCCTGATGGGCCGACCGAGCAAGTACTCACCGGAGTTCCGGGAACAGGCCGTAGAGCTGGTGAAAGCG
>NZ_JAAKGN010000027.1:0-42224 GCF_011039295.1 Modestobacter sp. KNN46-3
TCGGCGCGCGTGCACGGGTCGCCCGCGAGGGACGGATCTACGTGGAGGGCAAGCACGACGCCGAGCTGGTGGAGAAGGTCTGGGGCCACGACCTGCGCATCGAGGGGGTCGTCGTCGAGCCGCTGCACGGCGTCGACGACCTGCCGGGGATCGTCAAGGAGTTCCGCCCGTCGTCGGGACGGCGCCTGGGCGTGCTCGTCGACCACCTGGTGACCGGCTCCAAGGAGTCGCGGATCGCCGCCCAGATCACCGGCGCCCACGCCCTGGTCGTCGGGCACCCCTTCATCGACATCTGGCAGGCCGTCAAGCCCTCGGTGGTCGGCATCAAGGCCTGGCCGACGGTCCCCAAGGGCGAGGACTGGAAGACCGGCGTCTGCAAGCGGCTGGGCTGGGAGGACGACACCGGCTACGTCTGGGCGCAGCGCATCCTGGCCCGGGTGAGCGTCTGGACCGACCTGGAGCCCACGCTGATCGGCCGGGTCGAGGAGCTCATCGACTTCGTCACCACCGAGTAGCCGGAACGCCTCCGGCGGCAGGCTTGTGCACGGCGCCACCGTGCGTCATTGTGTCAATCACTTGATTCAATGACTCATGGAGGCCGTCGTGGCGCTGGTACCGCTGCTCACCGTGCTGGTGCTGGCCGGCGCCGTCGCGCTCGGCGTGGGCATCGTCCGCCGGTCACCGCCCAGCCGGGAGGCCTCGGTCGCGGCCGCCCGCCGGCACGCCCGCTCGGCCTCCGTCGCGGCCGTGGCACTGGGGGCCGTCGCCGCCCTGGCCACCGCGGCTCGCGAGGTGGGGAACACCTCCCCCGGCGGCCTGGGGATCACGGCCCTGCTGGTCCCGATCGTCTTCGGCATCGTGCACACCCTGGTCCTGGCCGCGGGAGAGCTGACCTGGCCCCGGCCGCAGGGCGAGGTACGGCGGGCGCGACTGGTGCGGCGAGGTGCGCTCGACGCGGCGCCCCGCTGGCTGGTGCGCACGGCCGCCACCGCAGCCGGGCTCACCGCAGCGGTCCTCGCCGGCGGCGCCCTCCTGGCCGACGAGACCGGACGGCGGGTGACCCACGGCTCCACGGCCTACGGCAACCCGGCCTGGTCGACGGCCAGCCCGTTCCCCGGTCTCTTCTACGGCCGGCCGGCGGCGATCGGCCTGCTCGTGCTCGCCGTGGTCACCGCCGGCGCGCTGTGGGTGGTCGCCAACCGGCCCGCCGTCGCCACCGAGGACGACCGGATCGAGGGCGCACTCCGCCGCGCCTCGGCGCACCGGGTGCTCCGGGCGGCCGTCGCCGCGACCCTGGTGGTGGCCGGTGGCCTCCTGCTCGTCGGCGGGATGGCGGCGTCCAACGTGGGCGCACTGCCCCTGCCCGGGTGGGCCGGCGCCCTGCCGGGCCTGCTGACCGCGCTCGCCGGCCTCGTCGTCGGCTTCGTCCGCGCGCCCGGGGTGCCGGCGGACCAGCCGGCGTCCGTCTGACGTCCATGGGGCTGGACATCACGGTGGACGTCGTCAGTCCGACGCCGCCCTACGAGCAGATCCGCAGCCAGATCGCGACGTACGTGCAGAGCGGGGTGCTCGCCGACGGCGCCCGGTTGCCCACCATGCGCGCCCTCGCCGCCGACCTGGGCGTGGCCACGGGCACGGTGGCCCGGGCGTACGCCGAGCTGGAGGCCGCCGGGCTGGTGGCCAGCCGCCGCCGCACCGGCACCGTGGTCACCGGCGGGGCCGCCGCGCCGGCGCCGGGGGAGCAGCGGGTGCGCGCACTGGCGGCCGAGCTGGCCCGGACCGCGCAGGAGGACGGCGTGGACCGGGACACCGTGCTCGCCGTCGTCCGGGCCGCACTGCTCACCGCTGCACCCCACTGAGTGTCGTCGCGGCACTCTGCACGCGTTCTGCACGCATCGCACGGGCTGCGGCACGTGCACCGCGACCGAACGGCGTGCAGTGCCCCGGACAGGCCAGCGGCCGCCGTCCCCGAGAGGACGACGGCCGCTGACCACCCGCTGGAGCGCCAGGCCCCGTCCAGAGGCTCACCCCGAGCGTGGTGACGTGCCGGAGCGGCCCCGCTGCAGGGGCCCGCCGCGAGTTTGCGAGCGGTGGGGGGCAGCGGGGTCCTTCAATCAGCTGGGGATGTAGTTGAACTCGTCGGGGTTCGGGCCGTTCCGGCCGTCGGCGCGGTCGAGACCGTCGATCTCGCGCATGTCGTCGTCGGTGAGCTCGAAGTCGAACAGGTCGAAGTTCTGCTCGACCCGGGCGCGCGTGACCGACTTCGGGAAGATGATGTCGCCGCGCTGGATCGCCCAGCGGAGCGCGGCCTGGGCCGGGCTCTTGCCGTGCCGCTCACCGACGCGGATGAGGGTCGCGTCGTCGAGGACCTTGCCCTGCGCGATCGGTGCCCAGGCCTCGGTGCGGATCTCGTGGTCGGCGTTGAACGCCCGCAGGTCGTTCTGCGCGAAGTAGGGGTGCACCTCGATCTGGTTCACCACCGGGCGGATCTCGGTCTCACCGAACATCCGGCGCAGGTGGTGGGCGTTGAAGTTGGAGACGCCGATGGCCTTGACCCGGCCGGAGCGGTAGATCTCCTCCATCGCCTTCCAGGTCTCGACGTAGTCGACGTCGATGCCCGGCAGCGGCCAGTGGATGAGGAACAGGTCCAGGTAGTCGAACCCCAGCGCGTCCATGGTGCCGTCGAAGGCCTTCAGGGCGTCGTCGCGGGCGTGGAAGCCGTTGTTGAGCTTGGAGGTCACGAAGACCTCCTCGCGCGGCACGCCGGACTGACGCACGGCCTCGCCGACCTCGGCCTCGTTGCCGTACATCTCGGCGGTGTCGATGTGCCGGTAGCCGACCTCGAGGGCCGTGCGGGTGGCCTCGACGGTCTCCTCGGGCTTGATCTGGAAGACGCCGAAGCCCAGCTGCGGGATCTGCACGCCGTTGTTCAGGGTGATCGTGGGCACGGTGGCCATGGGGGGTCCTCCAAGCGTCGGACGGTATGGGTGGCGGCGCGCGACCTCATGGGGCGCGACCGGCCTGTCACACCCCTACCCGGGCTCACGGTCGCTACCCGCGACTGATCTCACCGATGGACCGGGAATGCGGCTCAGACCACGGTGCGGGCGGCCCACAGGTCCGGGAAGACCACCCGGGCGGCGCTGCGCTTCAGCCAGGCGAGGCCGGCCGAACCGCCGCTGCCGGGCTTGGCGCCCATCGCCCGGCGGACGGCGGTGACGTGCCGCTGCCGCCAGGTGGTGAACACCTCGGCGACGTCGGTGAGCGCCTCGCCGAGGGTGAACAGCTCGTTGCCCGGACGCGGGTCGGTGTAGACCTCGGCCCACAGCGCCGTGACGGCGGGATCGGGCTCGTGGGTCACCGTGCGGTCGCGCTCGAGCACGGTGGCCGGCACCGGCAGGCCGCGGCGGGCCAGGTACGCCAGGACGTCGTCCTCCAGGGACGGCGCGGCCAGCGCCCGCTGCAGGTCCGCGTGCACCACCGGCAGCCCGCGGTGCGGCCGGACGACGGACTCCGCCTTGAGCCCGAGCAGGAACTCCACGTGCCGGTACTCGTAGGACTGGAAGCCCGACGCCTCCCCCAGCTGGTCACGGAAGCCGTTGAACTCCGCCGGGGTGAGCCAGAGCAGCGAGCCCCAGGTGGCGTCCAGGGACCGGAGGTGGTGCACCGACCGGCGGATCGAGCCGATCGCGGCGTCCAGGTCGTCGGCCCGCAGCTGCCGCTGGCCGAGCTCCCACTCCCGGCGCAGCAGCGTGAACCACAGCTCCATCACCTGGGTGACCACCAGGAACGCCGGCTCGGCCGGGTGCTCGGTCACCGGCCGCACCAGCGCCTGCAGCTGGCGAACGCCCACGTACTGCTCGTACGGGGTCGCCTCGGCGAACTCGACGGTGGGCTCGCCGGCGTTGCCGGCGGCCCGGGCCGCCCGGGTGCCGGCGTCCAGCGGAGCCGGGTGGCTGGGGGACTGGCGCGTGGTCATCGCGACAGTGTGTCGCCTCGGCCCTGCCGTCGATCAACTCAGCTGTGCGGCCACCATGGGCTCCAGCGTCAGCTCGGGGCTGCGCTGCTGGAGCGAGCGCAGGTCCCACTTGTCCATGAAGAGCGCCAGCAGCTCGCCGTCCTCGCGCTCGAAGACCTCGACCCCACGTGCCGCGGCTACCGCGGGGGCGGAGGCGGCGTCGGTGCGGACGGCGACCTGGTAGGGCAGGTGGTCCAGCTCGACCGGCGCGCCGAACTCCTGGGCCATCCGGTGGGCGGCCACCTCGAACTGCATGGGGCCGACGACGGCGAGCACGGGCGCCTGGTCGCCGCGGCGGTCCGAGCGCAGCACCTGGGCCACGCCCTCCGAGCCGAGCTGGCCGACCCCGCGGCGGAACTGCTTGAACTTGGCGGTGTCCTTGCCGCGCATCACCGCGAAGTGCTCGGGCGCGAAGGTGGTCAGCGGTGGGAAGGTGACCTTCGTGCCGGCGTAGAGGGTGTCGCCGACGTGCAGCGCGTTGGCGTTGACCAGGCCGACGACGTCGCCGGGGTAGGCCGTGTCGACGCTCTCCCGCTCCCGGCCGAACACGTGCTGGGCGTACTTCGTGGCGAAGGGCCGGCCGGTGGTCGCGTGGGTGACGACCATGCCCCGCTCGAAGACGCCGGAGCAGATCCGGATGTAGGCCAGCCGGTCGCGGTGGGCGGCGTCCATCCCGGACTGCACCTTGAACACGAACGCGCTGAACGACGCCTCGACCGGCCGCAGGGCACCCTCGGCGTCGGGCCGCGGCGCGGGCGCGGGGGCCAGGTCGACCAGCACGTCCAGCAGCGCGCCGACGCCGAAGTTGGAGACCGCGGAGGCGAAGATGACCGGCGTCGTCTCGCCGTCCAGGAACCGCTGCTGGTCGTGGTCGGCCTCGGTGGCGTCCAGCAGCTCGTTCTCCTCCACCGCCCGGGTCCAGTCGATGCCCTCGCGGGCCTCGGCGGCGGCGGGGGTGAGCGTCTCCTCCGGGGCGATGGTCGCCCCACCGGCGGTGCGGGTGAAGCGGCGGTAGGTGCCGTCGCGGCGGTCCAGCACCCCGCGGAAGTCACCGGAGATGCCCACCGGCCAGGTCAGCGGGGTCGGCGCCAGGCCGGTGCGCTCGGCGACCTCGTCCATCAGCTCCAGGGCGTCCTTGCCCGGCCGGTCCCACTTGTTCACCACCGTGATCACCGGGATGCCCCGGTGCCGGCAGACGGCGAACAGCTTCATCGTCTGGGCCTCCAGGCCCTTGGCCGCATCGATGAGCATCACCGCCGCGTCGACGGCGGTCAGCACCCGGTAGGTGTCCTCGGAGAAGTCCGCGTGCCCGGGGGTGTCCAGCAGGTTCACCACCGTGTCCCGGTACTCGAACTGCAGCGCCGCGGAGGTGATGGAGATGCCGCGGGCCTTCTCCATGTCCATCCAGTCCGACACCGTGCCCCGCCGACCGGCCTTGCCGTGCACCGCACCGGCCTGCCCGATCACCCGCGCGTGCAACGCCAGGGCCTCGGTCAACGTCGACTTCCCGGCGTCGGGGTGGCTGATCACCGCGAACGTCCGCCGCCGGGCGGCCTGCGCCAGCACCTCACCGGTGGCGGCGTCGGGACGGAGCTCCGTGCTCGGGACGGTGCTCATCGTGGTGCCGGGTCTCCTCAGGTGGCGCGGACGGTCTGTCCGATGGTACGGCGGCGGCCCCGGGCGGGCCGGTCAGTGCGAGGTCGCGGGGGCCACCTCGGCGGCCAGCCCGGTCGGCCGGCGGAGCACCGCCCATGCGGCCACCCCGAGCACCCCGGTGAGCGCCGCCCCCAGGGCCGGGACGGCGAACGCCCCCTCCGCACCCCACCGGTCCACCGCCGTGCCGGCCAGTGCCGATCCGGCGGTGACCCCGACGGTGAGGCCGGTCGACGTCCAGGTCAGGCTCTCGGTCAGCGACGCGCGCGGCACCCGGGACTCCACCAGCGACATCCCGGCGACCAGCACCGGCGCGATCGTCAGGCCGGCCAGGAAGGCCAGCGCGATCAGCATCGTCAGGGAGCTGACCAGGTACAGCGTCTGGGCGGCCACGGCGAACAGCAGCGCGCAGCCGAGGAACCGGGTCACCAGCGTGCCGGGCAACCGGACCACGCCGTAGACCAGGCCGGCGACCAGGCTGCCCGCGGCGTAGGCCGACAGCGCCAGCCCGGCGACGGCCGGCCGGCCCTCCGCGTCGGCGAAGCCCACCACGACGACGTCCATCGCCCCGAAGACCGCGCCCATGGCCAGGTAGGTGACCGCGACGGCGATCAGCCCCGCGGTGAGCACCCGGATCCGTACGTGCGGCTGCCCGGCCACCCGGGGGGTGACCGGCGGCGCGGTCGCCTCCAGCCGGGACATGACCAGGCCGCCGATGACCCCGACCAGCAGCCCGGTCAGGAAGCCGGCGGGCGGGGAGACCAGCGCGGCCAGGAAGGTGACCAGCGGCGGTGCGGTGACGAAGACGACCTCGTCGGCGACCGACTCGAAGGCGAAGGCGGTCTGCCGCTGGGCCGGGTCGTCCAGCGCGTGCGCCCAGCGGCTGCGGACCACCGAGCCGATGCTGGTGCCGCTCGCCCCGGCCAGCACGGCCAGCGCGAACCACGTCCAGACCGGGGCGCCGGACACCACCACCCCGACGAACGACAGCCCCAGCGCGAGGTAGGCCAGCGCCGTCCAGCGCAGCACCTGACTCTGGCCGTACCGGTCCATCACCCGGGCCCACTGCGGGCTGGCGACGGCGAAGGCGAGCGACAGGGTGCCGGCGATGGCCCCGGCGAGGGCGTAGCTGCCCGACTCCGCCTGGACGAGCAGCACCGAGCCGAGGCCCACGGTGGCCATCGGCACCCGGGCGAACCAGCCGGCGAGGGAGAAGGCCCGGGCCCCGGGGACGGTGAAGAGCCGGGCGTAGGGGGTGAAGACGGCGTGGGGTACGGGGACCTTGACGTGCACGGCTGCTCGCGCTTCCTGGCCACGAGCGAGTGCGGGGATGCCCGCCGGACCCTCGGGTGGCCCCGCGAACGTAGCAGCGGGAGCCCGTTTCCCGGCATTCATCCGTCCACGCGCGCAACCGTCCGTCGTTCCGACGCCCCTGCTATCCCGCGACCATGTCGTCTCCACGGCGGGCCCCCTCCCCCGCTGCATCGTCAGACGGCCAGCAGCTCGGCATGCGGACGATTGACCGCCGGATGAAGGCCTGCAGCCGTGCTCGATGAGGCTGCTTGCAGCCTGCTTGACAGCCATCCGTGACGCAGGCCACAGTGAGGACGGCCTCGCGGCGACCGGCATACGGACAAACATCCGTTATCGGTCACGACCGTCTCCGAGTTGAAGTGGACTACCCCGTGCCCGATGTCCAGGTCCCTGTTCTCGTTGTGGGGGGCAGCCTCACCGGGTTGACCACCTCCGTGTACCTCGCTTCGCAGGGCGTGCCACACCTCCTCGTCGAACGACACAGGGGCACGGCCGTGCACCCGCGCGCAGCCTCGTTCCACCAGCGGACCATGGAGATATTCCGGGGGGTGGGATTGCAGGAAGCCGTAGAGGCCGCCGCCGAGAAGGAGTTCGTCCAGAACGGTGCGATCGTCTCCGTGCCGACGCTGAGCAGCCCGGAGATGCAGTACTTCTACCGGTCGTTCAACGAGGGGGTCGAAGAGCTCAGCCCGACTCGACGGCTGTTCATCACCCAGATCGGCCTGGAGCCTGTTCTCCGGGAACGGGCTCGCGATCTCGGCGCCGAGCACCGGTACGCCACCGAGCTCGTCAGCTTCGAGCAGGACGACGACGGGGTCACGTCCGTCATCCGGTCGCGGGATGACGAGCGGGAGTGCACCGTCCGCTCGGACTACCTGGTCGCGGCCGACGGCGCGCACAGCCCCATCCGTGCACGGTCCGGTATCGACATGGTCGGCCGGCCGCCATTCGCCCAGTGCATCACCATCTACTTCCAAGCCGACATGCGGGAGCTCCTCGGCGACCGGAACATGAGCGTGGTCTACATCAACCAGCCGGACCTGCTGGGTTTTTTCCGGTTCTCCATCACCGGCGACTCGGGATTCCTCGCTGTCTTCGCCTCCAGGAATCCCGACGGGACGCGTGACACCCACGTGGCCGAGGACCTCGATGAAGCTCGATGCATGGAACTCGTCCACCAGGCGCTGGGGCGCACGGACATCCCCGTGCGCATCGACGACGTGCAGCGCTGGACGGCGGCGGCGTCGCACGCCGCTAGGTTCCAGGACCGCCGGGTGTTCCTGATCGGTGACGCCGCACACGTCATGCCGCCCACCGGCGGCTTCGGAGGGAACACCGGGGTCGCCGACGCGCACGGCCTGGCGTGGCGGCTGGCGCTGGTCTCCCGCGGCATCGCCGGCGCAGGGCTGCTCGAGAGTTTCGACCAGGAGCGCCGCCCGGTCAGCGATCTGGCCGTCGAGCAGGCCTATACCCGGTACGTCCTCCGGGTGGATCCGTCCCTCCCGCGGGAAGACCTCGCCGCCCCCCTCGACGACCCCTCGATCGAACTCGGACCGATCTATCGCTCCGCGGCGGTCGTGGCCGACGAAGGAGAAGACGACGGGGCGCTGCTGGTCGATCCCCGGCGGCCCTCCGGCCGGCCGGGAGCACGTGCTCCCCACATCCCGGTCGAGGTGAACGGCCAGGCGGCATCGCTCCTCGACCTGTTCGGAGGCGATTTCGTTCTCCTCGCCGGCACGGACGGCCAGTCGTGGTGCGACGCTGCGGCGGAGCTCGCCGCCTCGGCAGATCTGCCCCTGCGTGCGTACCGGGTGAGCCCCGGCGGCGCCGTCCAGGATCCGGAGGGCCGCTTCCCGGAGGCATTCGGCATCGGGCCGGCCGGCGCCACGCTCGTCCGCCCCGACGGCGTGGTCGCCTGGCGTTCAGCCGGCGCTGAGGACGACCATCGCGCTGCAGTGGCCGACGTCATGGTCCGACTCCTGGCGCGCTGAGGCCGGCGCCCGTGGACCACGCGCGCCGGATGGGCCCACGCCGACACCGGGAGAACACGCCCAGAGCAGTCCGGCCACCGTCCTGGCGGCACCATCGGTGCACCCGACCACCGATCACCACGGGAGACGCTCCGCGAGACCAGACCGGCCCTGCACCATTACATTCGGGCTGTGACGACTTCCAGCCCCCTCCCCGACCCGCGGGTGCGCCCGCAGGTGACCCCGGGCAGCGGCGGGCTCGTCGACCGGCACGGGCGCACCGCTACCGACCTGCGGGTCTCGCTGACCGACCGGTGCAACCTGCGCTGCACCTACTGCATGCCCCCCGAGGGGCTCCAGTGGCTGCCCAAGGTCGAGCAGCTGACCGACGACGAGGTCGTCCGGCTGGTCCGGATCGGCGTGGAGCACCTCGGCATCCAGGAGGTCCGGTTCACCGGCGGTGAGCCGCTGCTGCGGCCCGGGCTGCCCGGCATCGTCGCGGCGACCACGGCGTTGCGCCCCCGCCCGGAGGTCAGCCTGACGACGAACGCCATCGGGCTGTCCCGGATGGCACCGGCGCTCGCGGCCGCCGGCCTGGACCGGATCAACGTCAGCCTGGACACCCTGGACCGGGAGCGGTTCAAGCAGATCACCCACCGCGACCGGCTGCCCGACGTCCTCGCCGGCATGCAGGCGGCCCGGGACGCCGGCCTGACGCCGGTCAAGGTCAACGCCGTCCTGATGCGCGGCATCAACGAGGACGACGCCGTCCCGCTGCTGGAGTACTGCCTGGAGCACGGCTACGAGCTGCGCTTCATCGAGCAGATGCCGCTGGACGCCCACCACGCCTGGACGCGCGGGGAGATGGTGACCGCCGAGGACATCCTGGCCCGGCTCACCGCCACGCACACGCTGACGCCGGACGTCGAGGAGCGGGGCGCCGCCCCGGCCGAGCGCTGGCTGGTCGACGACACCGGGCTGACCGTCGGCGTCATCGCCTCGGTGACCCGGTCGTTCTGCGGTGCCTGCGACCGGACCCGGCTCACCGCCGACGGGCAGATCCGCAACTGCCTGTTCGCCCGCGAGGAGTCCGACCTGCGCAGCGCCCTGCGCGGCGGGGCCGACGACGCGGAGATCGCCGACCGCTGGCGGATCGCGACGCTGTCCAAGCTGCCCGGGCACGGCATCGACGACCCGAGCTTCCTGCAGCCGTCCCGCCCGATGTCGGCGATCGGCGGCTGAGGATGGTCACGGTCAGGTACTTCGCGGGCGCCCGGGCCGCCGTGGGCGTCGACACCGAGACGCGGGACGCCGGCACGCTGGCGGAGCTGGTCGGCCAGCTCGTCGACGCGCACGGCGAGCGGTTCGAGCGGGTGCTGACCGCCTGCTCCTTCCTGGTCGACGGAACCTCGACCCGGGACCGGGCGTTGGTGCTGGCGCCCGGCTCGGTGGTGGACGTCCTGCCCCCGTTCGCCGGCGGATGAGGAGACGACCATGAGCGTGTTCGGCAAGGCCAAGGCCAAGGTCGAGGAGCTGTTCGGCCGCGCCGAACAGGTCTACGGCGAGTCCCACGGCGACGCCGCGGCCACCATCGACGGCGAGGCGCGCCGCCTCGAGGCCGAGGCCGAGGAGGAGCGCGCCGAGCGCGAGGAGTCCCGGCGCTCCGATCGGGACGACGACGGGCTGGCCGGCGCCGGCTCGCGCTGACGCCGGCTGCCGCCCTCGGCTACCCGCGCAGGCGGATGGCGACCAGGGCGACGTCGTCCTCGGGCTGGCCGTGCACGAGCCGGTCGAGCAGCTCGTCGCAGAGCTCGTCCAGTGACCTGTCGGCCAGCTCCGCCGCGGCCGTCCGCAGCCGGGCCATGCCCTGGTCCAGGTCGCCGCCGCGGCTCTCGATGAGCCCGTCGGTGAACAGCAGCACCGTCGTCCCGCCGTCCAGCGTCACCACCGACTCCCCGCGGGAGGTCTCGGCGTCGACGCCGAGCAGCAGCTCGCCCCGCCAGTCGGCCAGCGCGGCCAGGGTGCCGTCGGGGTTGATCACCAGCGGCGGCAGGTGCCCGGCGTTGCTCCAGCGCATCCGGGTGACCCCGCGGGTCAGCTCGTCGGGGGTCTGCTCGAACCGCGCCACCGCCGCGGTGGCGTAGGTGCCGACGTCCAGCTGGGCCATCGACGCGTCCAGGCCGCGCAACACCTCACCCGGCCCCGCGTCGCTGTAGGTCGCGATGCCGCGCAGCAGCGAACGCAGCTGGCCCATCGCCGCGGCCGCCGCGGTGTCGTGACCGACGACGTCGCCGATGACCAGCATCGTCGCCCCGCACGGCTGCAGGAAGGCGTCGTACCAGTCGCCGCCCACCCGGGCTGCCTCGGCGGCCGGGGTGTACCGGACGACGACCTCGGCCTGGTCGTGGGTGAAGGCCCCGGTGAGCAGGCTGCGCTGCAGCTCCTCCGCCAGCTGCCGCTGCTGGGAGAACAGCCGCACGTTGTCCAGCGCCAGGCCCGCCCGGTCGGCCACCTCCTGGGCGGTGGCCAGGTCGGCCTCCTCCATGACGCGGTCGCCGTCGAAGTACAGCGTCAGCGCACCGAGCGTCCGCCCCCGCCCGCGCAGCGGCAGCGTCACCCCGGAGTGCGGCCCGAGCAGCCTCAGCAGGTCCCGGGCCTCACCCTCGGGCATCAGCGCGGCCACGTCACCGGCGGCGGCGACGACTGTCTCGCCGAGCAGCGCCCGCACCACGGGCGAGGTGACCGGCATGGAGGTCAGCCGCACGGCGGCGTAGCGCTCCACCAGGGCACGACGGGACGGGTCGACGTGCCACCAGCCGACGTCCCGGGGGCGGCCGTCGTCGTCCAGCACGGTCAGCACGCACCAGTCGCCCAGCACCGGGACGATCAGCCGTGGGATGCGGGCGGCCGCGGAGTCGACGTCCAGGGTGCCGGCCAGCTCGGCGCTGACCCGGGCCATCATCGCCAGCCGCTCCCGGCCGGTGCGGCGGTCGGTGACGTCGGAGAAGTAGCAGAGCAGACCACCCTCGGCCGGGATCGCCTGCACCTCGAACCAGCGGTTCAGCGGCGCCGGGTAGAAGCCCTCCACGCTGACCGGCTCGCCGGTGGCGACCGCGCGCCGGTAGGCCCGGCCGAACTCGTTGTCCACGTTGGCCGGGAAGACCTCCCAGAAGTCCCGGCCGATCAGCTCTTCGCGGGAGAGGCCGAGGGTCGCCACCCCGGCCTGGTTCACGTAGGTGATCCGCCAGTCGGCGTCCATGGACAAGAAGCCGGAGGGCATCGCCTCGACGACACGTTCACCAGCCCGCCAGGGCATGTGGGACCTCCCGGTCATTCCGCCACCCGCGGCACACCGGAGGAGCACTCGCCCCGTGCTTGGAGTCAAGTCGGTCAGTTATGCCATGCCGGTGGCCGGCGGGCAAGGAGCGACGTCACAGCCGACCCACCCGTCACGGGCAGGCGACCCACTCCTCCTCGCCGTCGGAGAAGACCTGCCGCTTCCAGATCGGCAGCCGCGCCTTCACCTCGTCGACGAGCTCCGCGCAGGCGGTGAACGCCTGGCCGCGGTGTGCGGCGCTGATCGCGCAGGCCAGCGCGACGTCACCGATGCCCAGCAGGCCGATCCGGTGGGAGACGGCGACCGCCTGCACCTCCGGCCGGGCGGCGAACTCGGCGGCGATCTCGGCGATCAGCTCCGGCGCGGTCGGGTGCCCGGTGTACTCCAGCTCGGTGACCGAGCGGCCACCGTCGTGGTCGCGGACCACTCCGGCGAAGGAGACCACCGCACCGGCCGCCTTGTCAGCAACGGCCGCCTCGTGCTCGGCGACCGACAGTGGCTCCTCGGTCACCCGGGCCAGGATCGTCTCCACGGCCGCAAAGGTACTCGTCGGCCGGGCCCGGGCGGGCGGTCACGCCGTCGGCGGGACGTCCAGGTCGGTGGGGTCGGCCAGCCCGGTGCAGTCGACCTCGGTGACGTCGTGGGCGGCCAGGTAGGCGCGGGCGCCCTCGTCGCCGGACGCCGTCCCGGCCACCCCCGCCCAGTGCTCGCGGCCGAGCAGCACCGGGTGGCCGCGGACGCCGTCGTAGCTGGCGACGGCCAGGGCGTCGGGGGCCGCGAGCTCGGCCAGCCGGGCCAGCGCCGCCGGCGTCATCCCCGGCATGTCGACCAACTGCACCAGCACGGCGTCGACCCGACCGGGCCAGCCGCGCAACCCGTCGAGCCCGGTGCGCAGGCTCGAGGCCATCCCGGTCTCCCAGTCGCGGTTGGCCAGCACGGTCGCACCGGTCAGGTCGGCGGTGCGCCAGACGTCGACCGCCTGCGCGCCGAGGACGACGAGCACCGGGTCGCAGACCGCGGCCGCCGTCCGCACCGCCCGTTCGACCAGCAGGGTGCCCTCGTACTCGACCAGGGCCTTCGGCATGCCGTACCGGCGGCCACCACCGGCGGCGAGCACGAGCCCGGCAACGGGCGCATCCGACGTCACTCCCCCACTCTCTCAGCGCGGGTAGACGGTGAGCTCGCTGGCCTTGACCGACGCCCACACCTCGGCGCCGGGGGCCAGCCCCAGCTCGGCGAAGGACGTCGCCGTGACGTCGGCGGTCAGCGGCACCTCCCCGGCCAGGTCGCACCGCACCACCGAGCCGTGCGGGGTGGCCGCCGCCAGCCGCAGCGGCCAGACGTTGCGTGGACTGCCGACCGGCCGCTGCAGGTAGAGCGCCACCGACTCGGGCCGGACGGCGACGAACACCGGCCCGCCGACGTCCTCGGCGACCGCGACCGTCCCTCCGCCGTCCAGCGCGACCTGGGTCCCGGTGCCCTGCCCGGCCAGCAGCACGAGCCCGACCAGCCGGGCCACGTAGTCGGTGCGCGGCCGGCGGGCGACCTCGGCCGGGGTGCCGGCCTGCACCACCCGTCCCTCCTCGATGACGACGACCCGGTCGGCCAGCGCCATCGCGTCGACCGGGTCGTGGGTGACCAGCACCGCACTGCCGGGGTAGTCGCCGAGGTGCCGGTGCAGCTCGGCGCGCACGGTGAGCCGGGTGCGGGCGTCGAGCGCGGACAGCGGCTCGTCGAGCAGCAGCAGCTGCGGCCGGCCGACCAGTGCCCGGGCGAGCGCGGCACGCTGCGCCTGCCCACCCGAGAGCTGTCCGGGACGCCGGTCGCCGAGCCCGGCCAGCCCGACCCGTGCCAGCCAGTCCTCCGCCGCGGCCCGGGCCGCCGGCCGCGAGGTGCCGCGGGTGCGGGGCCCGAAGGCCACGTTCTCGGTGACCGAGAGGTGCGGGAACAGCAGGTGGTCCTGGAACACCATGCCCAGCGACCGCTCGTGTGCGGGCAGGTGCGCGTCGGGGGAGTTCCAGACCTCGTCGTCGACCTCCACCCGGCCGCCGTCCGGGCGCAGCAGGCCGGCGAGCACCCGCAAGACGGTGGACTTGCCGGCGCCGTTCGGCCCGAGGACGGCGAGCACCTCGCCGTCGGCCACGGCCAGCTCCACGTCCAGCGCCAGCGTCCCGCGCCGGACGACGACGTGCGCGACCAGGCTCACGTGACCGCCCCCCGCCCCAGCCAGCGGTCGCGCAGCAGCAGCAGGGTGGCCAGGGAGACGCCGAGCAGCACCAGGCTCAGCACGATCGCCGCCTCCGGGTCGCGCTGCAGGGTCAGGTAGACCGCCAGTGGCATGGTCTGCGTCGTCCCCGGGAAGTTGCCGGCGAAGGTGATCGTGGCGCCGAACTCCCCCAGGGCGCGCGCCCAGCAGAGCACCGCGCCGGCGGCGATCCCGGGTGCGACCAGGGGCAGGGTGACCCGGCGGAACGTCGTCCACCGGTCGGCGCCGAGGGTGGCGGCGGCGTCCTCGAAGCGGGCGTCGGCGGCGCGCAGCGCGCCCTCCACGCTGATCACCAGGAACGGCATCGCCACGAACGTCTCGGCGACGACCACCGCGGCGGTGGTGAACGGCAGCGAGAAGCCGGTGGCCTCGAACAACCAGCGACCGATGATCCCCTGCCGGCCCAGCACCAGGAACAGCGCGACCCCGCCGACGACCGGCGGCAGCACCAGCGGCACGGTCACCAGCGCGCGCAGCACCGACCGGCCACGCAGCTGCGACCGGGCCAGCACCCAGGCCAGTGGGACGCCGAGCAGCAGCGAGACGACGGTGGCCAGGGTGGCCGAGACGAGCGACAGCCGCAGCGCCTCGCCGACGCCCGGCCGGGCCAGCTGCGGCCCGAGGTCCGACCAGGGCGCGCGCACCAGCAGCCCGAGCAGCGGCAGCACCAGGAACGCCACTCCGAGCAGCGCCGGCACCAGCAGCGGCGCCGGCACCCCACCGCCCCGCCCTCGCCCTCGCCCTCCTCTCCGCCACCAAAATGGCCATTTTGGTGGCGCTGGCTGGGTCACGGGAGGCGGAAGCCGGCGTCGGTGAGGGCCTGCCGGCCGGCGTCCGAGCGCACCAGGTCGACGAACGCCTTCGCCGCCAGCGGGTTGGGTGCCCTCTCGAGCACCATCAGCGGGTAGCGGTTGACCACGCCGGCGGCCTCGGGGACGTCGATGCCCTCCACCGCGGAACCGGCGGCGGCGACGTCGGTCGCGTAGACCAGCGCGGCGTCGACCTCGCCGAGCTGCACCTTGGTCAGCGCCGCCCGCACGTCCTGCTCCAGGGTGTCCGGCGCAGGGGTCAGGCCGGCGGCGTCGAACACCCGCGCGGCCGCCACCCCGCACGGCACCTCGGCGGCGCACAGGGCGATGCTCCTCCCCGGGTCGGCGAGGTCGGCCAGCCCGCGCACGTCGGCCGGGTTGCCCGCCGGGACGGCGATGACCAGCGTGTTCTCCGCGAAGACGGCGGGGTCGCCGGCGACCAGGTCGGCGACGGCGTCCAACTGCTCCTCGTCGGCGGAGGCGAGGACGTCGGCCGGCGCCCCCTGTGCCACCTGCGTCGCCAGCGCGGAGCTGCCGGCGAAGTTGAACTGCACGTCCAGTTGCGGGTGCTCGGCCGTGAGCTGGTCGCCCAGGTCGGTGAAGACGTCGGTCAGCGAGGCCGCCGCGAAGACGGTGAGGGTGCCGGAGACCTCGCCGTCCGTCTCGATCGACTGCCCGCCGTCGTCGACCCCGCAACCAGCCAGGGCCAGCAGGGCGCCGGCGACCAGCCGCCTCACGGCACGAGGCCTCTGGCGATGCGCGCTCGCTCCGCTCCTCGCTCGCTGGCGCTCGCCGCGATGCTCACTCACGGCACGTCCACGCTGACCTGGGTCGCCTTGACCGTGGCCACCGCCCGGACGCCGGGCTCCAGCCCCAGCTCGTCGGCGGCCTCCCGGGACATCAGCGAGACCAGCCGGAACGGCCCGGCCTGGATCTCCACCTGCGCCATCACGGTGTCCCGCACCACCCGGGTGACGATCCCGGTGAGCCGGTTGCGGGCCGAGGACGAGCGGGTGGCGCCCGGCTGGGGCGCCTCGTGCAGCTCGGTGGCGACCCGGGCCAGCGCCACGCCGTCGACCTGCGCCGGGCCCCCGCCACGGGTGGCGGGCAGCCGGTCGCTGTCGATCCAGCGCCGGACCGTGTCGTCACTGACGCCGAGCAGCGCAGCGGCCTCGGCGATCCGGTAGGAGGTGGACACGCCGGCACCCTAGTTCCGCCTTTGCGGACGGACAACCAGCAGATGGCCCGCAAGTGCGGACCACGAGGTGGTCAGGCGGCGACCCGGTGGACCAGCCGCTCACCGCTCGTGGCCGCCGGCCGCACCGCCGCAGGCGTGGGTCGCCGCGTGGTCAGCGACCAGGCGGTGACCCGGACCAGCGCCTCCCGGATGATCCGCGAGCTCATCTTGCTCTCGCCGAACTCCCGGTTGACGAAGAGGATCGGCACCTCCACCAGCCGCAGGCCCCGTGCCCACACCTGTCGGGTCATGTCGATCTGGAAGCAGTAGCCCTCGCTCTGGACGGCGTCGAGGTCCAGCCGCTCCAGGGCGTGCCGGCGGAAGGCCCGGAAACCCCCGGTGGCATCGGCCACCGGCAGCCTCAGCGCAGCCCGCACGTACCGGTTGGCGGTGCGGCTGAGCAGTTCCCGACTGCGCGGCCAGTCGGCGACGGCACCGCCGGGCACCCAGCGCGAGCCCAGCACGGCGTCGGCTCCGGCCAGGGCGGCGAGCAGCCGGGGCAGGTCCTCGGGGCGGTGCGACCCGTCGGCGTCCATCTGCGCCACCACGTCGAAGCCCTCGGCCAGCGCCCAGCGGAAGCCGGCGATGTAGGCCGGCCCCAGCCCCTCCTTGCCCGGGCGGTGCAGCACGTGCACCCGCGGGTCGTCGGCGGCCAGGCGGTCGGCCAGCTCGCCGGTGCCGTCGGGGCTGTTGTCGTCGATCACCAGCACGTGGGCGTCCGGGACGGCGCGCAGCACCCCGGCGAGCGTGCGCGGCAGGCTCTCCCGCTCCTGGTAGGTGGGGATGCAGACGCACGCGGACCGAGGATTCACCGTCCCGCCATTACCAGCGCCGACCTGATGGACACCCGATGCTTCGACATCATTTCGACGAAGCTCATTTCGGCGAGATCGGCGTTATCGAATCGTTGTCCGATCCGTGTGCAGCAACACCGTTCACCTGCTGTAACGCGATCGTTATGTACTCCCAGTGTGTGAGGTCGGCGATATGCGGTCATGCCTTTGGGCGACCATTCACCCCGAGTACAGGAGCACCTCATGAACAAGCTCGTCCGCGGCGTCTCTGCCGCAACCTTCTCCGGCCTGCTCGTCTTCGGCGTCTCCGCCTGCGGTACCGAGGACGAAGGCACCGTCGAGGTCACCGAGACCGAGGAGATCACCGAGACCGAGGAGATGGAGACCGAGGTCACCGAGACCCTCGAGCCGACCGAGACCGAGGTCGAGACCGAGGAAGAGGTCGTCGAGACCGAGACCGAGGTCGACACCGAGACCGAGACCGAGTTCAGCACCGAGACCGAGGGCTGAGTCCTCGGCTGACCGCTGGGGCACGCGACCAGTGAGCGCAACCGCATCCTCGGTCGCGCAACGAGAGACGGGCGGCGCCTCCGGGCGCCGCCCGTCGTCGGTCCGGCGTCTGCCACCGGGGGTGGTGCAGTGGGGCGTGCCACTGGCGCTGCTGGGCCTGGCCGCCGCCATCCGGCTGTGGAACCTCGGCGACCCGGACCGCCTCTACTTCGACGAGAAGTACTACGCCGTCGACGCCTCCGACTACCTGGCCCAAGGGGTCGAGGAGGGCCGCCCGGCGCACCCGCCCATGGGCAAGTGGGTGATCGCCGCCGGCCTGGAGCTGTTCGGTTCCACCCCGTTCGGCTGGCGGGTCGGCGTGGCCGTCGCCGGCTCGATCACCGTGCTGCTGACCTACCTGAGCGGGCTCCGCCTGTTCCGGCGCACCGCGCCGGCCGCACTGGCCGCCGTGCTCGTCGCCCTGGACGGCCTCGCGGTGACGGCCAGCCGGATCGCGATGCTCGATGCGGTCCTCGCCCTGTTCGTCGTCGCCGCGTTCTGGCTCGTGCTGCTCGACCGGGACGCCCGCCGCCGCACCCGCGAGGCCGGGGAGGGGCTGCGCCGGTCCCTCATCGGCTCCCGCTACCGCTGGCTGGCCGGGGCCACCCTGGGGCTCGCGGTGGCCACCAAGTGGTCCGGCCTGCTCGCCGTCGGCCTGGTCGGGTTGCTGGTGCTGGCCACCGAACTCAGCGGCCGGGGCGAGACGTTCCGCCGGGCCACCCGCCGCGCCGTGGCGGTCACCGGCGGCGCCGTGCTGAGCCTGTTGATGGTCCCCGCGGTCGTCTACCTGGCCACCTTCACGGGTTGGTTCGCCAACTACTCGGAGAGCTACGCCGCAGAGCGGGCCTGCGAGGCCGGGGACTGCGGCACCTCGGTGGGCGACCGGCTGGAGACCTGGGCGCAGAGCCAGGTCGACCTGGTCGACTACCACGTCGGCCTGGAGGCGAGCCATCCCTACCGCTCGAGCCCGCTGGGCTGGCCCTGGCTGGAACGACCGGTGCTGGTCTACGCCGAGAGCTGCACCACCGCACAACAGGAGGCCGGGGAGTGTGAGGTGCCGCCGGACACCCGGGCGCGCATCGTCATGCTCGGCAACCCCGGCCTGTGGTGGCCCGCCCTGCTTGCCTACCCGGTGCTGCTCTGGCGGGCGGTCGCCCGCCGGGACGGCGTCGCGGCCACCATCCTGGTCCCCCTGGTGCTGCTGTGGGCTCCCTGGCTGGCCGCGAACAAGCCCGGCTACTTCTTCTACATGGTGCCGGTGGTGCCGTTCATCGCCCTGGGCGTGGTCCGCGCGGTGCAGGCGACGCACCGGCCGCGGCTGGTCGGTGCCGTGGCGCTCGCCCTGTCCGTGGCCGGGTTCGCCTTCTTCGCCCCGGTCTGGCTGGGGCTCCCGCTGGAGTCCGACGCGCTGGACCTGCGGTTCTGGCTCGACTCCTGGAACTGACACACCGCCACGGACGGCGCCGTGCCGCCTGCGGGTCGTTTGTCGATCTCGCAGGTCGGGAAGTCGCGGTCGGTGACCCAGACCGACCAGCGTGCCGCCGACCCGAAGACCACCGCCGGGGGCTCCCCCTCCGTCCGGACCCGGCGGATCCGGGAGACCGCCCGGGAGGTGCTCGGGTTCGAGGAGTTCCGGGCCGGTCAGGAGGAGGCGATGAAGGCGGTCGCGGCCGGCCGCGACACCCTGGCCGTGCTGCCCTCGGGGGCTGGCAAGTCCGCGGTCTACACCGTCACCGGGCTGCTGCTCGACGGCCCGGTCGTGATCGTCTCGCCGCTCATCGCGCTGCAGCGCGACCAGGTGCAGCGCCTGGCGGAGCTGGGCGAGGAGCGGGTCGGCCGGGCGGCGGTGCTCAACTCCGGCCTGGCCGCGCTGGAGCACCAGGCGGTGCTGGACGGCGTGCGTGACGGAACGGTCCGCTACTGCTTCCTCGCCCCGGAGCAGCTGTCCAAGCCGGAGGTGGTCGCGGCGCTCCGGACGGCGGCCCCGGCGCTGTTCGTCGTCGACGAGGCGCACTGCGTCTCCGCCTGGGGGCACGACTTCCGCCCCGACTACCTGCGCCTGGGCGGGGTGGTCCAGCAGCTGGGCCACCCGACCGTGCTGGCCCTGACCGCGACCGCCGCGCCACCCGTGCGGGCCGAGATCGTCGAGCGGCTGGAGATGACCGACCCGGAGGTCGTCGTCGCCGGCTTCGACCGGCCGGAGATCCGGCTGGAGGTCGAGCAGCACGCCGATGCGCACGCCAAGCACACCGCCGTGCTGGACCGGGTGACCGAGCTGACCGAGCGAGGGAGCGGGATCCTCTACAGCGCCACCCGCCGCAGCACCGAGGAGCTCGCCGAGGCGCTCGCCGACCGTGGGCTGCGTGCCCGGGCGTACCACGCCGGGCTGAAGAAGAGCGACCGCGAGGAGGTGCAGCGGCAGTTCATGGCCGACGAGCTGGACGTCGTCGTCGCCACCACCGCCTTCGGCATGGGGATCGACCGGCCGGAGACCCGCTTCGTCGTGCACGCCGAACCGGCCGACTCGATCGACAGCTACTACCAGGAGATCGGCCGGGCCGGCCGCGACGGTGAGCCGGCGGTGGCGCTGCTGGTCTACCGCCAGGAGGACCTCGGGCTGCGCAGGTTCTTCGCGGCGGGCGCCCCGGCCGAGGAGGAGCTGCAGCAGGTCGCCGGGCTGGTGCAGGCCGGGGCGGCTGCCGGGATGGACGGCGTGGACGTCCGCGACCTGCGTGAGGAGACCGGCCGCCCCGCGACCCCGCTGGTCCGCGACCTCAACCTGCTGGAACAGGCGGGCGCCGTCGTCCTGGACGAGGAGGGGACGGCGTCACCGGCCCCCGGTGCACCGCGTCCCGGCCAGGCCGCCGCTGCCGCGCGGGAGCTCGCCGAGCACCAGGTCCGGGTCGACGAGAGCCGGGTCGAGATGATGCGCGGCTACGCCGAGACCACCGGTTGCCGGCGGCAGTTCCTGCTCGGCTACTTCGGCGAGCAGCTGGACCACCCGTGCGGGAACTGCGACAACTGCAGCGCCGGGCTCTCCCAGGAGCACGCCTCCGACGCGGACCACCCGTTCCCGGTGGACGCGCCGGTCGAGCACACCGAGTGGGGCCCCGGCGTCGTCATGCGGCACGAGGACGACCGCATCGTCGTCCTGTTCGAGGAGGTCGGCTACAAGACCCTCGCCCTGCAGGCCGTGCTGGACAACGGCTTGCTGCGGCAGCGGTCCGCCGCCTGAGGTGCTGAGCTGCCTGCGCGGCCACCTCCAGGTCCACGACCGTGTTGACCTCGGGGAGGTCACTCCCCGAGCTGCCTGTCGACATCGCCTCTCCTCGGCACTCCGGAGGCCGCCTGCTCCCGCCTCGATTAGCACATCGGCAGATCGCGGCCCGCATCGGCCCCGGGCGTCTCCACCGACGGGTGATCCGTGCCGCTCGCCGTGCGCCGCCCGACCTCTCGCGTGATCATCGACCGTGGACCGGGCCGCTGGAGCCCGGCCGGGAGGAGTGCACGTGAAGGTCCTGGGCATCAACGCGATCTACCACGACCCGTCGGCGGCGCTGGTCGTCGACGGGAAGGTCGTCGCCGCAGCGGAGGAGGAGCGGTTCAGCCGGCGCAAGCACGGCAAGCGCCCGCTGCCCTGGAGCGCCTGGGAACTGCCCGAGCTGTCCGCGGCCTGGTGCCTGCGCGAGGCCGGCATCCGCCCCGAGGAGCTGGACGCGGTCGCCTACTCCTTCGACCCGGCGCTGATGGGCACCCCGGAGGAGTCCGGGCTGTTCGACGACGGCGACGTCATGCGCAAGAAGTACGCGGAGATGGCCCCGGACTTCCTGGCCCACGCCCTGCCCGGCCTCGACCCGGCGAAGGTGCGGTTCGTCAAGCACCACGTCGCGCACGCGGCCTCCGCCGGCCTGGGCGCCCCGCAGCGGGACAACGCGGTGCTGGTGCTCGACGGCCGCGGTGAGGCCCACAGCCACCTGGCCGGCCGCTACGTCGACGGCCAGCTCGAGGTGCTCGCCGGCCAGGCACTGCCGCACTCCCTGGGCCTGATGTACGAGGACCTCACCGACCACCTGGGCTTCCTGCGCAGCTCCGACGAGTTCAAGGTCATGGCGATGGCCAGCTACGGCAAGCCCCGCTTCGTCGGCGAGCTGAGCGAGCTGATCCGGGCCACCGACGACGGCGGCTTCCGCACCGAGCAGATCGACTACACCGAGTTCGCCCCCCGCCTGGGCAAGGGCGACCAGTGGACCTCCGACCACGCCGACCTGGCCGCCAGCGTCCAGCAGCGGCTGGAGGAGGTGCTGATCGACCTGGCCCGCTGGGTGCACGAGCAGACCGGCGAGAAGACCCTCACCCTGGCCGGCGGCACCGCGCTCAACTGCGTGGCCAACACCCGGATCCTGGCCGAGAGCCCGTTCGAGCAGGTCTGGGTGCAGCCGGCCGCCGGGGACTCCGGGACGGCGCTGGGCGCCGCCCTGCACGTGGCCCGCGAGCTCGGCGAGGACACCCAGCCGATGCCCGGCGCCGCACTCGGCCGGGGCTGGTCCGACGACGAGATCGAGCAGGTGCTGATCACTGCGGCGATCGACTACGAGCGCCCGGACGACGTGGCCGAGGCCGTGGCCGAGGTGCTGGCCGACAACGGCATCGTCGCCTGGTTCCAGGGCCGCAGCGAGTACGGCCCGCGCGCGCTGGGGCACCGCTCGCTCATGGCCCACCCCGGCTTCGAGGCGAACCTGGAGCGGATGAACGACGTCAAGGGACGGGAGCAGTTCCGCCCGGTGGCCCCGATGGTGCTGCTGGAGAAGGCGCCGGAGATCTTCAGCCGCGGGCCGATCCCCTCGCCGTACATGCTCTTCGTGCACGACGTGGCGCCCGAGTGGCGGGAGCGCATCCCCACCGTCACGCACGTCGACGGGACGGCGCGGATCCAGACCATCGACCCGGAGACGTCCCCGCTGGTGCACCGGATGATCTCGGCGTTCGAGCGGCGCACCGGGCTGCCGGTGGTGGTGAACACCAGCCTGAACACCGCCGGCCGGCCGATGGTCGACGACCCCCGGGACGCGCTGGAGTGCTTCGGCTCGGCGCCGGTCGACCTGCTCGCGATCGGCCCGTTCGTCGTCCGCCGGCCGAAGGCGACCCCCCGCCCGGCCTGAGGTGACGATTCGGCAACGGCCGCCACCCGTTCGGGTGGCGGCCGTTTTCGTGCCGGTGGCCTGGGAACTCCCTGTGTGCGCTCGCTGAGCACCTGGCGGGGCACGACAACACGGAGGCACCCATGTCCAACGCAGACCAGCCCGGCGCCGGCAGCCGAGGCATGACCTGGCCGCAGATGCTCGCCATGGCGATCGGTGTCGTCTACACCCTCGTCGGCATCGTCGGGTTCTTCATCACCGGCTTCGACGACTTCGCCGAGCACACCGACGAGACGATCCTCGGGTTCTCCATCAACCCGCTGCACAACATCGTGCACCTCGTCATCGGCCTGGCCGGCATCGCGCTGGCCCGCAAGCTGAGCACCGCCCGCACGTACGGGTGGCTGCTGGTCGTCGGTTACGGGGCGGCCTTCGTCTACGGCCTGTTCGCCGCAGGCGAGGAGGAGCCGCTGAACTTCCTCAGCATCAACTGGGCCGACAACTGGCTGCACCTGGCCAGCGTCATCGCCGGCCTGGCCATCGCGCTCGGCCCGGTGAAGAACGTGGACACCGCCCACGGGTCGGACCAGTCCCTGCGCCGCTGACCTCAGCGGCCGGGGCCGCACCCCGGCACCCCGGCCCACCGGCACCCCGGCTCCATCCCGACCGCCCGGACACCACCTGGTGTCCGGGCGGTCGTGCGTTCCGCCAGAGACGACCCCACTGCGTCGCAGGTCACGTCCGGCGCTAACGTCCGTCCATGGACTTCACCCTCTCCGCCAAGGCCGAGGACGTCAGTGGCCGGATGTGGGACTTCATGCGGGAACAGGTCTTCCCCGCTGAGCCCGTGTACGAGGACTGGCGCGCCGCGCGCGGCCACGACGACCACGCCCACCCCCCGGTACTGGAGGACCTCAAGGCCGAGGCGCGCAAGCGTGGCCTGTGGAACCTCTTCCACCACGAGCTCGGCGGCATGACCAACCTCGAGTACGCCTCGATCGCCGAGATCATGGGCTGGTCGCCGGTGATCGCGCCGGAGGCGACCAACTGCGGGGCCCCGGACACCGGGAACATGGAGACCCTGATGCTCTTCGGCACCGAGGAGCAGAAGGCCCGCTGGCTCACCCCGCTGCTGGAGGGGGAGATCCGTTCCGGCTTCGCGATGACCGAGCCGGACGTCGCCAGCTCCGACGCCCGCAACATCCAGACCTCGATCGTCCGGGACGGCGACGAGTACGTCATCAACGGCCGCAAGTGGTGGACCAGCGGCGCCGCCGACGAGCGCTGCGAGATCTTCATCCTGATGGGCAAGACCGACCCGGACGGCCCCCCGCACCGGCAGCAGTCGATGGTGCTGGTGCCGCGCGACACCCCGGGCCTGGAGATCGTCCGGCACCTGCCGGTGTTCGGGTACCAGGACCAGCACGGCCACTCGGAGCTGCGGTTCACCGACGTCCGGGTGCCGGTGTCCAACATCCTCTCCGGCGAGGGCGACGGCTTCATGATCGCCCAGGCCCGGCTCGGGCCCGGCCGGATCCACCACTGCATGCGCGCCATCGGCATGGCCGAGCGGGCGCTGGCGCTGATGGTCGAGCGGGCGAAGTCCCGGGTCGCCTTCGGTCGCCCGCTGGCCGAGCAGGGCACCGTGCGGGAGTCGATCGCGCTCTCCCGGATCGAGGTCGACCAGGCCCGGCTGTACGTGCTGCAGACCGCCGACCTGATCGACCGGTTCGGCGCCAAGGGCGCGAAGACGGAGATCTCCGCGATCAAGGTGGCCGCACCGCGGGTGGCCCTCGACGTCATCGACCGGGCCATCCAGCTGCACGGCGGCGCCGGGGTCAGCGGCGACACCGTGCTCGCCCGGTTCTACGCCAGTGCCCGCACCCTGCGGATCGTCGACGGCCCGGACGCGGTGCACATCCGCGGGGTCGCCAAGGAGGAACTGGCCCGCGAGCGCCCCTTCGCCGGGTAGCCGCACCCACCGACGGTCCCGGCCGACCCGGGACCGTCGGTGGGCGGGTGCACAGTGCCGCCATGAGCGCTCCGGCTCCTCCCGACGAGGTCCAGCAACTGCTGGCCGACCACCCGCCCGCCGTGGCGAGGGCCACGCTGGAACTGCGCCACCTGCTCCGGACGGCGTACCCGGAGTTCCAGGAGCGGGTGCGGACGGGCTGGCACAGCATCAACTACCGCCACCCGCAGGTCGGTTTCGTCTGCGGCCTGTTCCCCCGCGAGACCGGGGTGACACTGGTCTTCGAACGCGGCACACAGCTGCCCGACCCCGACGGGCTGCTCCGCGGCACCGGCCGCACGGTCCGCTCGCTGGAGTTCGTCGCCGCCCCCACCTCGGAGGAGGCCGACGTCATCGCCGAGTTCGTGCACCAGGCCATCGCCCTGGGGCGACGCAGCGACCTGCGGTGAGCGCTCAGGGGGCCAGCGTGCCCCCGAACGAGCCGCCGGCCAGCTTGGCCATCAGCTGGGTGCGGTCGAGCCCGGCTGCGGCCAGCGCGTCGCCGTCCCGGTCGGTGTCGATCTGCTCCGGCAGGTCCCCCTCCACCTTGTCCGCGGTGTCGTTGTCCCCCTCGGTGCGCAACACCTGGACCAACTGTTCCCTGCTGATCTGCACGGCCACCTCCACTGCTCGACGTGTCGTGGATCACAGTGCCGTCTGGCCGCCGAGAACGCCAGATGGTCACGATCAGGTCACGGAGGCACCCCTCCGGCACGGCTCATCGCGTCCTAGGGGGTGACGACGGGGGGGAGACCGGTGAGAGCCCAGCACGAGGCAGCGTTCGAGGCGTTCGTCGCCGCGCGCTCCGACGACCTGCTGCGGGTCGGCTTCCTGCTGACCGCCGACCGCGGCCACGCCGAGGACCTGCTGCAGACGGCCCTGCTCGAGGCCTACCGGCACTGGGGCCGGATCTCCGGCGAGGACGCCTACCCCTACGTGCGCAAGGTGCTGGTCACCAGCGCCGCGAGCTGGCGCCGCCGCCGCACCACCCAGGAGATCGTCTCCCTCCCGGCACACGACGCCCCCGAGCCCGACCAGACCGACGTGTTCGCCGAGCGCGACGTCATGGCGACGGCGCTGGCCGCCCTGCCGCCGCGGATGCGCGCGGTCCTGGTGCTCCGCTACGGCGAGGACCTCGGTGAGGCCGCCACCGCGGCCGCGTTGGGCTGCTCGGTGAACACCGTGAAGAGCCAGACCACCCGCGGCCTCGCCCGCTTGCGCGCCGTCCTGCCCGCCCGTGCCCTCGAGGAGCGCTGAGATGGACCTGATCGACGTCGAGACCGAGCTCCGGTCCCACCTGGCCGCACGCCCGGCCCTCCGCGCCCCCGACGACCTGGCCGAACGCACCCGGGCGCGGCACCGGCGGCAGCGCCGCCAGCAGGCGGCGGTGGTCGGCGTCGGGCTGGCCGTGGTGCTGGTCTTCGGCTCGGTGCCGGTGCTGCGCGGCCTGCTGCCCGACACCGGGACGACGCAGGACGTCGCCGCGCCGTCCCGCGGGGTGAGCACGCAGAGCCTCTACGACCTGCCTCCCCGCGGTGCGCTCGCGGGTGAGGACGCCTGGCTGCAGGCGGTGGCCGCGCTGCCGTGGGAGGCCGGCGGGTTCGACCCGGACACACCGCCGGCCGTGACCAGCCACCGGGTGGCCTGGGCCGGCGACGAGGCCGGGCTGCGGATCGCCTTCGTGCTGGGCCAGGCGGACGGCCGGCTCAGCGGTACCTGGTTCACCGGCCCGGCCGGCGCGGAGCCCGGCGAACTGACCCAGGCGACCGGCGTCCAGCGGCTGGTCCGCAACCAGCCACTGGCGTTCGTCGACCTCCTGGAGGGCGGGTCGTCCGGCGTCCTCGTCGTGGTGGGCCTCCCCGGCGACAACGTCGAGTACCTGGCCGGCACCACCGTGACCGCGGCCGGTGAGGAGCAGGTGGACCGGCGGCAGCTGCCCGGGGTGGACGGCGTGGCCGCCGGGGTGATCAACGACCCGCGCGCATCGGCGCACAGCCTGCAGGTCGTCGTCTCGCGGGACGGTCAGGAGATCGAGGCGATGAGCTACGTGCTCAGCGACCGCGCCGAGGCCGCGGCCCGGGCCCCGATCGAGGGGATCGCCGACCCGCGGGAGGTGGGCTCACGGATCTCCGAGGAGACCGTGCAGAACACCCTGCAGCTCCCGCTCAGTGCCTACGGTCCCGGCCTGGAGGGCGCGAGCACGGTGCTGCTCGCCGCGGGGCCGACCGCGGACGGCCGCGGGGAGATGGTGCTGGCCGGCGTCACGTTCCGCTCCGGCGCGACGGTGCTGGTGGTGGGCACCACCCAGCGACAGGCCGACGGGTCGACGACCAGCTCGATCTCGACCGACGACCCGCAGCCAGCCGGGACACCGCTGACCGACCAGGTGCTGGCCGTGCGGCTGGACGGGGACGTCGCGGTCCAGGGACCGGCGGACGCCGCCCTCGCGGAGGTGCGGGACGGCGAGGCGTCGCTGCTCGCCACCCTGCCGCTCACCGCCGGGAGCGGGGTGGGCAGCGCCGGCGACGGGCCGCTGACGGTCCGATTCCTGGCCGCGGACGGCACCCTGCTCACCGAGGTCCCGGTCAGCGAGCTCGGCCGGTGACCGGGGAGCCGGCGTCGGTCATCGCGATGCGGCAGCTGGCCGCCGAGGCCGCAGGGCGACGGCGGGTGTCAGCGCGGCTGCGCCCGACGCACCAGGAGGCCGCCCACCGCCGCCACCACCAGGCCGACCGCCACCTGGGCGATGCCGATCGCGCCACGGTCGCTGCCGAACCAGGTGACGCTCGAGACCAGCAGGACGAGGGCGATCCCCAGCAGGAGCAGTCCGACCAGTCGCTGCCGGGGGGCGCGCGGCTCCGGTGACGTCATGCCGCCGACCCTCTCAGACCCGGCTGAGAACGGTTCCAGTGCGCTGGTCCCCCCGGCGCCGGCCGGCCGGTGACAGGGTGGGCGGCATGCGTGAGGACCACCGGCCTGCGGTGACCATCGAGCACGTGGCCCGTGCTGCCGGGGTCTCCCGGGCCACGGTCTCCCGGGTGCTCACCGGCTCCGGTCCGTCCTCCGCCGACGCCGGGCAGCGGGTGCGTGCCGCAGCCGAGCGGCTGGGCTACACCGCCGACCCGGTGGCCCGCGCGCTGGTCCACGGCCGCGGCACGCGCCTCGTGGTGGCGGTGACCAGCGCGTCCCCGACCGAGCTGGTCGACTGCCCCTACGTCTCCCGGGTGGTCGGCTCCACCGCGCAGCGCTGCGCCGGCGAGGGGCTCGGGGTGGCGCTCCAGTGGCTGCCCCTCGGCGCGCCGGAGCCCACCCTCGAGGCGCTCGCCCGGGACCGCTCGGTCGCCGGGGTGGTGCTGGTGAACACCACCCGCCGGGTGCTCGCCGCCGTGCCGCCCCGACTGGCCGGGCGGGTGACCTCCATCGGCGCCGGCTCCCCCACCGTGCCCCTGGTCGACGTCGACACCGGCGCCGCGGCAGCGGCGCTCACCGCACACCTGCTCAGCACGGGTCGCCGGCGGATCGCGATGCTGGCCGGGCCGCCGTGGCTGCCCTGCGCCGAGCGCCCGATCGCCGCGCACCGGGCCGCGGTCCGCGCCGCGGGGCTGCCGGAACGGGTGCTGGCCGGGGACTTCACCACCGAGAGCGGTCGGCGGGGCGCCGTCGAGGCGCTGCGCCGCTGGCCGGACACCGACGCCCTGTACGCGATCTGCGACGAGACCGCCCTCGGCGCGATCCAGGCGGTCCGGGCGCTGGGCCGCCGGGTGCCGGACGACGTCGCCGTGACCGGCTTCGACGACCTGCCACTGGCGGCCTTCAGCGGGCCGACGCTCACCACGGCGACGCACCCGGTCGAGCAGATCGCCGCCCGGGCGGCGGGCAGCCTGCTCGACCGGGACCGCACCCCGGTCACCCTGTTCCCCTCCGAGCTGGTGGTCCGGCAGAGCGCCTGACCCGGCTCGGCCGCCGCTCAGATGGCGGCGGGGTACCGGGAGTGCTCGGGGAAGTTGCCGTGGAGCAGCTCGTTCTCCGCGCCCTGGGTGACGGCCTGCACCAGCAGCTCCCCGCCGACGAAGCAGCCCAGCCAGGACGCGCCGCGGCCACCGAACGGCTCGGCCCGGTCCCCGCGGGAGCGGGGCTTGTTGATCCCGACCTTGAAGGCCTGCACCTCCCGGGCCAGCCGGCGGGCCTTGTCCTCGTCGTCGCAGGCGAGGCTGGCGACCAGCGCGCCGTTGGAGGCGTTCATCTGGGCCAGCAGCTCCGCCTCGGAGTCGACGACGACGATCGTGTCGATCGGCCCGAACGGCTCGGCGTGCATGAGGGAGCTGGCGCCGGCGGGGGACAGCAGCGCGGCCGGTGCCACGTAGGCCGAGGTGTCCTGGCCGGTGATGAACCGGCCGTCGGAGACGCTGCCCCGGTACAGCGGCACCGCGCCCCGGTGCATCGCGTCGGAGACCTGGCGGCCGAGCTCCTGGGCCTTGGCCGCGCTGATCACCGGACCGAAGTCCAGCGTCGGGAGGTCGTCGCCGTCGGCCTCGACGGCCAGCGGGTGCCCGAAGCGCAGCGACTGCACGACCGGCAGGTAGGTGGCCAGGAACTGGTCGACGAGCTCCCGCTGGACGACGTAGCGCGGGTAGGCGGTGCACCGCTGCTTGCCGTACTCGAAGCCCTTCTTCAGGTGCGCGGCCAGCCTCGCCCAGTCGGAGAACTCCCAGATCCCCCAGGCGTTGAGGCCCTCCTGCTCGAGCATGTGCCGCTTGCCGGTGTCCAGCAGGTCGGCGGCGACCTTGCCGCCGTTGGAACGGCCGCCCACGAAGGCCAGGGCGCCGATCTCCGGGGAGCGCACCAGCACGCTGGACAGCTCCGCACCGCCGCCGGAGAGCAGCGTGACCGGCAGCCCCTCCCGGGCCATCAGCGCATGGGCCAGGGTCAGGCAGGCCGCGCCGCCCTGCGACGGCGTCTTGGCCAGCACGGCGTTGCCGGCCAGCAGCTGCACCAGCTCGGCGTGCACCAGCACCGACATCGGGTAGTTCCAGCTGGCGATGTTGGACACCGGGCCGGCCAGCGGGGCCCGGTCGCCGAGCATGGTGTCGATCTCCTCGACGTACCAGCGGACGCCGTCCAGCGCCCGGTCGACGTCGGCGCAGGCCAGCTTCCACGGCTTGCCGATCTCCCAGGCCAGCAGCAGCGCGAGCTTGTCGCGGGCGGCGGCCATCGCCTCGACGGCGGCGGTGACCCGGGCCTTGCGCTCGGCGAGCGGGGTCTGCGCCCACTCGCGGTGGGCGGCGGCCGCGGCCAGGACGGCGTGCTGCGCCTCGCCGGCCGACAGGCGGGGGAGGCCGATCAGCTTGGTGCCGTCGACCGGGGTGACCAGCGGCTCGGGGCTGCCGATCGGTCGCCAGGCGCCGTCCACGAGGTTGTGCAGCCGGTCGGTGCCGAACGCCTCGGGCACGAGGTCTGCGGCACGGCCGAGGACCGCGGCCCACTCGGTGCCGGGCTTGACGTGCAGGGCGGGGGGCGACGACGCGGCAGCCATGGCGGCACTCTGCCAGTCGTCTTGGACGTCTGGCGAGTGAACTGGCTCACACGGGCCTCGGGATCGTTGCCCGACCGTGATCCAGCGGCCGGGCGACCCCCGGTGAGTCAGGGCACAGTGAGCCAGGCCACTGCCCTGGGACACGCGCCCTCGAACACGACGGAGGTAACCGATGCAACGACGCCGGCTCACCCTTCCCGCACTCCTCGCCGCATCCGCACTGACCCTGGCCGGCTGCGGCGGCGCCGAGGACGAGCCCACGACCGGGGGTGGCGGGGGGGACGACGCCGCGGCGGCGGACTACCCGACCGACGACATCACCCTCTACGTGCCCTACGCCGCGGGCGGCCCGACCGACCTGGCCGCGCGGACGATCGGCGACTGCCTGTCCACGGAGTTCGGGCAGACCGTCGTCGTGGAGAACCGCCCCGGCGCCTCCGGGTCGCTCGGCATGCAGGCGATGCTGGCCGGCGGCAACGACGGCTACAGCCTGTCGCTGATCGCCGTCCCGGCCACCGCGACCAACCCGCTCCAGCAGGACGTCGGTTACACCAACGAGGACTACGTCCCGATCGCCGCCGTCACCGAGATCCCCTCCGTCCTCGCGGTCGGGGCGGACTCCGAGTACGCCGACGCCGAGGCGTTCTTCCAGGCCGCCGAGGAGAACCCCGGCCAGCTGAACGTCGGCGTCCCCGGGGCGACGACGTCCCAGGCGATGGAGTTGCAGCGGCTGACAGAGGAGTACGACGTCCAGGTGACCGCGGTGCCGTTCACCGGGAACGCCGAGATGACCACGGCCCTGCTCGGCGGCAACGTGGACGCCGTCTTCATCAACGCCTCGGAGGACGTGCTGGCGAACATCGACGCCGGCGAGTTCGTGCCGCTGGCGGTGAGCCCGGCCGAGCAGGTCGACTACCTGGAGGGCGTGCCCACGCTCGCCGAGTCGGGCTTCCCGGAGCTGACCAACAGCGTGTCGGTGTTCGGCGTCGCGGCCCCGGCCGGCACGCCGGACGACGTCGTCTCCACCCTGGAGGAGACGGTGAACGGCTGCCTGGAGCAGCCCGAGGTGATGGACCAGCTCGGCGAGGAGTACGTGCCCGACGAGTTCATCGGCACGGACGCCTTCGCCGACCGGATCGACGAGATCGTCGAGACGTACGGCCCGATCCTGCAGGAGTGAGCCCTGGTGGCCGGCGCCGTCCGCAGCGGGGGACGGCGCCGGTCACCGGTCACCTGGTGGCGGGCTGGGCAGCACCTCCTCGGCGGTGGCCAGGAACCCGGCCAGCACCGGGGAGGGGTCCTCCCGTCGCCAGGCCAGCGCGATCGGCACCCGCACGTCGACACCTCCGGCGATCGGGCGGAAGACCACCCCCTCCAACTGGAGCCGCTCGGCCGACGCGGGCATCAGCGTCACGCCGACCGCGGCGCCGACCAGGGCGACCACCGTGTGCGTGTCCGGAGCCTCCTGGACCACCCGCGGGGTGAACCCGGCGGAGAAGCACGCGTGCACCGCCGCGTCGCGCAGTGCCGAGCCGTGCCGCGAGGGATAGGTGACGAAGGGCTCGCCGGACAGGTCCGCCAGGTCCACCGCGTCCGCACCGGCGAGCGGGTGGTCCAGCGGCAGCACGGCCATCAGCGGCTCGTTGAGGATGACCCGGCTGGCCAGCGGTCCGTCGGGCACCGGCGCCCGGAGGAACCCGACGTCGATCCGCCCGTCCAGCAACGAGCTGACCTGGGTGCCACTGAACACCGCCGGGTGCAGGTCCAGCCGCACGAGGGGGTAGCGCTGACGGTAGGCACGGGCCATCCGGGGGAGCAGCCGCCAGGTGATCGCCCCGGTCACCCCGACCCGGATCTCGCCGCGCGCTCCCCGCTCGGTCGCCAGCACCGACTCCCGGGCCCGGTCGACCTCGGCCAGCACCCGGTGCACGTGCTCCAGGAACACCACGCCCGCCGCGGTCAGCCGGACCTGCCGGGTGGTCCGCTCCAGCAGCAGCGTGCCGACGTCCTGCTCCAGGTGCTTGATCTGCTGGCTGAGCGCGGGCTGGGCGGCGTGCAGCCGGAGCGCCGCCCGCCCGAAGTGCAGTTCCTCGGCCACGGCGGCGAACGCGCGCAGGTGTCGCAGCTCCATCGGACTCCTCCGACCATTGATGCACAGTCGCTCTGGATCAGCGGGTCATTCCGTATTGGACCACTCTCAAAGCCGGCCCTAGTGTCCTGGCTCACACGCGGCGTCAACGAGGACGAGGTGAGCACGTGCACGGCTCGACATCGGCGTCCGGTACCCCGACCGAGGGGACGACGGACCGGGGGCACCGGTGGCGGCAGCTGCACCGGATCGCGCCGCTGCTGCTCCTCGTCCTCGGGGTCGTCGCGATCCTCGGCTCCCGCGGGCTGGGGCTGGGCGAGCTGACCGCACCGGGGCCCGGGCTGTGGCCGTTCATCGTCTCGCTGTTCCTGACCGGCACCGCGGCCGTGCTGGTGTTGCTGGACCCGGCCGAGGACTACGAGCCGTGGACCCGCGGCACGGTGCGGATCATCGCCGGGCTGGTCAGCCTCGGGGTCTTCATCCTGCTGTTCCAGACCTTCGGGTTCGTGGTGTCGGCGTTCCTGATGCTGGTGCTGTGGCTGAAGGTCTTCGGGGGTGAGTCCTGGCGCTGGACGCTGGGGCTCGCCGCCGGTGGCACGGCCGTGATGTACCTGCTGTTCGTGGAGCTGCTCGGGGTGCCCTTCCCCGACGGCCTCGTCGACGCCGTGATCGGGGGCTGACGTGGACAGCTGGAGCGGCATCCTGCAGGGCTTCTCCGTGGCCCTGACCCCGACGAACCTGCTGTACGTCTTCCTCGGCGTGCTCATCGGCACGGTCATCGGGGTGCTGCCGGGCCTCGGGCCGACGGCCACGATCGCCCTGCTGCTTCCGATCACCTACACGGTCGAGCCGGTGACCGCGATCATCCTGCTGGCCGGCATCTACTACGGCTCGATGTACGGCGGCACGATCACCTCGGTGCTGCTGCGGCTGCCCGGCGAGGCGGCGTCGGTGGTGACCACGTTCGACGGCTACCAGATGGCCAAGCAGGGCCGGGCAGGGCCGGCGCTCGGCATCGCCGCCGTCGGGTCCTACATCGGCGGCACGGTCTCGGTGCTCGGGATGATCCTGCTGGCGCCCCCACTGGCCCGGCTGGCGGTCTCCTTCGGGCCGCCGGAGTACGTCGCGCTGACCGTGCTGGGCATCCTCCTGGTCACCTACCTGGGCACCGGCTCGGTGCTGAAGAGCATGTCCATGGCCGCCCTGGGGCTGCTGCTGGCCACGATCGGCCTGGACCCGATCACCGGCACCGCGCGGTTCACCTTCGGGGAGGTCGCGCTCTTCAACGGCCTGGACTTCGTCGCGGTGGCGATGGGCCTGTTCGGCGTCGGGGAGATCCTGCACAGCCTGGAGCGCACCGACAAGGTCCAGGCGGTCACCTCGAAGATCAAGAACATCTGGCCGACCCGGAAGGACTTCCGCGACTCCTCCGGCGCGATCGGCCGCGGCTCGCTGCTCGGCTTCGTGATCGGGGTGCTGCCCGGCGGCGGCGGGGTCGTCTCCTCGCTGGCCTCCTACGCCATGGAGAAGCGCCGGGCCAAGGACCCCAGCCGCTTCGGCAAGGGCGCCATCGAGGGGGTCGCCGGCCCGGAGACGGCGAACAACGCCTCCTCCACCTCGGCGTTCATCCCGCTGCTCACCCTGGGCATCCCGCCCAACGTGGTGTTGGCGCTGATCTTCGGCGCCCTGCTGGTGCAGGACATCACCCCGGGGCCGCAGCTGATCGAGCAGGAGCCGGAGATCTTCTGGGGCGTCATCGCCTCGATGGTCATCGGCAACCTGATGCTGCTGGCGCTGAACATCCCGCTGGTCGGGTTCTTCGTGCAGATGCTCCGGGTGCGGGCGGGCATCCTCGCCGCGTTCGCCCTGCTGGTCACCATGGCCGGCGTCTTCTCGGTCAACAACAACGTGTTCGACATGTGGGTCGTGCTGGGCTTCGGCGTGATCGGCTGGCTGATGAAGAAGACCGGCTTCGAGCCGGGCCCGCTGGTGCTCGCCTTCGTGCTCGGGTCGATCCTCGAGCGGGCCTTCCGGCAGTCGATGCTGCTCTCCGGCGGCAGCTTCGACATCTTCGTCACCCGCCCGATCTCCGGCGGCATGTTCGCCTTCATGGCGTTGATCATCATCGTCAGCGCGATCACCAGCCGGCGGCGCAAGGCGGTCTTCGGCCGGGTCGACCCCGCCGACGTCGACGAGACCGACGAGACCGACCCGGACGCCGACCGGCAGGTCGCCGCCGAGGGCAGCCCCGGCGCCGACTCGACCACCGACACCCCCACCGACGGCCCCTCGGGCTCCACCTCCACCACCCCAGGAGAACGATGACCACGCGCCGCACCCTCGCCGTCCTGCTCGCCACCGGCGTCGCCCTGACCGGCTGCGGCGGCGCGGAGGAGACCACCGAGGCCGCCGGGGCCGCGGAGGACTACCCGACCGAGGACATCCGGTTGCTGGTGCCCTACACCGCCGGCGGCCCGACCGACATCGCCGCCCGGGCGCTGGCGGCGCACATGGAGAGCGAGCTCGACCAGCCCGTCGTCGTGGAGAACGCGCCCGGGGCCTCCGGCGCGACTGCCTACCAGCAGCTCATCAACGCCGAGGCCGACGGCTACACGCTGTCGATGACGGCGCTGCCCACGGCGGTGCTCAACTACCTCTCCAACGAGGTCGGCTACACCCGGGAGGACTTCGCGCCGGTCGGGGTGGTCACCCAGGTGCCCTCGGGGATCCTCGTCCCGGCCGACTCGCCGTACCAGTCGCTCGAAGACCTGTTCGACGCCGCCCGGGAGGACCCCCAGGCGGTCACCGTCGGCACGCCGGGGGCCACCAACACCCACGCCGCGGAGACCCAGCGGATCACCGAGCTCTACGACGTCCCGCTCACCGTGGTGCCGTTCAACGGCAACGCGGAGGTGCAGACCGCGCTCCTGGGCGAGAACGTCACCGCGGGCTTCGCCAACCTGTCCCAGGACATCCTGCCCGCGATCGAGTCCGGCGACCTCCGGGTGCTGGCCGTCGGCAGCCCGGAGCCGCTGCCCTACGTGGACGCCCCCACCTTCGTCGAGCTCGGCTACCCGGAGCTGGTGCAGAGCACCACGACCTTCGGGGTGATCGCCCCGGCCGGCACGCCGGAGGGGGTGGTGCAGACGCTGGAGGAGACGCTGCGCAGCGCCACGGAGGACCCCCAGGTCGTCGAGACGCTGGACGAGCGGTACGTGCCGGAGGAGTTCATCGGCGCCGACGGCCTGGGCGAGCTGTTCGTCGAGACGGAGGAGACGTTCCGCGATGTCCTCGGTGACTGAGGCGGCGGTGCCGACCGGCCTGCGCACCGGCGCCGACGACCTGGTCGCCGCCCTGCAGGAGCTGGGCGTGGAGATCGCCTTCGGCCTGCCCGGGGTGCACAACCTGGCGATCTGGGAGGCGGCCGCCGCCGCGGGGCTGCGGCTGGTCGGGGTGCGGCACGAGCAGACCGCGGTCTATGCCGCCGACGGGTACGCCCGCGCCACCGGCCGGCTGGGCGTCGCCGTCGTCACGACCGGCCCCGGGGCGGCCAACACCCTGGGCGCCACCGGCGAGGCCATGGTGTCGGGCGTGCCGGTGCTGGTGGTCGCCACCGACATCCCCAGCACGCTGCGCCGCCCCGGCGTTCACCGCGGCGTGCTGCACGAGACCCGGGACCAGGGTGCGATGTTCGCCCCGGTCACCAAGACGACCGTCACCTGCGACGCGGCCGATCAGCTGGGCGCGGAGACGGTGCGGGCCGGCGCGGTCGCGCTGACCCCCGCCACCGGGCCGGTGTACCTGGGGGTGCCGACCGACCTGCTCAGCGCCCCCGTGGACGGCGAGCGGCCGGCCGCCCCGGCCGTCCCGCCACCGGCGCCCGCCCCCGAGGCGGACGTCGCCCGCGCGCTGGAGCTGCTGGCCACGGCCCGGCGTCCGCTGCTCTGGGTGGGTGGCGGTGCGCTCCGCAGCGGTGCCGGTGAGGTGCTCGGCCGGTTCGCCGAGCAGCTCGCCGCACCGGTGGTCACCACCTACAACGCCCGCGGCGTGCTGCCGCCCGACCACCCGTGCCTGGCACCGGGCCTGGCCCACGTGCCCGCGATCGGGGCGCTGTGGGACGACGCCGACCTGGTGGTCGCCGTCGGCAGCGACCTCGACGGCCTGTCCACCCAGAACTGGGCGATGCCCCAGCCGCCCACCCTGCTGGCGGTGAACGTCGACGCCGCCGACGCGAACAAGAACTACCCGGCCGACCTGACCCTGGTCGGGGACGCCACCGCCGTGGTCGGCCAGCTCCTCGCCGGCGCCCCCCACCGTGCGGGCCTGCCCGAGCTGCGGGAACGGCTGGCCCGCCTGGGCAGCCGGGTGCGCGAACTCGTGGCGGCCGACGAGCCGCAGGCCGCCCAGCTGCTCGACGTCCTGGACCGGGTCGCCGTGCCGGACGGGGTGCTGGTGGCCGACATGTGCATCGCCGGCTACTGGGTCGCGGCCTTCGGCCGGATCCCCGGTCCGCGGGCGCTGGCCTTCCCGATGGGCTGGGGCACGCTCGGCTACGCCTTCCCGGCCGCACTCGGCGCCGCGCTGGCCGGGCAGGGCCGCACCCTGGCCCTGGTGGGCGACGGCGGCTTCCTCTTCGCCTGCGGCGAGCTGGCGACGGTCGCCCAGGAGCAGCCGGAGCTGACCGTGGTGATCGTCGACGACGGCGGCTACGGGATGCTCCGCTTCGACCAGGTGCACAGCGGGACGCCGACCCGCGGCGTCGACCTGGTCACCCCCGACTTCGTCGCCCTGGCCCGCTCCTTCGGCGTCCCCGCCGAGTCCGTCGACGGCTTCGGGCCGGAGTTCGAGCAGCAGCTGACCACGGCGCTGGCGGCGACCGGCCCGAACGTGCTGGTGGTCCGGGCCGCCCTCACCCCGCCGCCGTCGACGTCCCCGCGCTGGTACCGGCGGCAGGGGCCACGGTGATCGACAAGCGGGTGGGGAGCCTCGCCGACGCCGTCGCCGGGATCTCCGACGGCGCCACGGTGCTGGTCGGGGGCTTCGGGGACTCCGGCGTCCCGGTGGAGCTGGTGCACGCCCTGCTCGACCAGGGCGCCCGGGACCTGACCGTGGTCACCAACAACGCCGGGGCGGGGGAGAGCGACGTCGCGGCGCTGATCCGGGAGCGCCGGGTCCGCCGGATCGTGTGCTCCTACCCCCGGTCGATGGGCTCGATCTGGTTCGAGGAGCTGTGGCGGGCCGGCGAGATCGGGCTGGAGCTGGTGCCCCAGGGGACGCTCAGCGAGCGGATGCGCGCCGCCGGCGCCGGGCTGGGCGGTTTCTTCACCCCCACCGGCGCGGACACCCTGCTGGCCGAGGGCAAGGAGGTGCGCACCATCGGTGGGCGCCCGCACGTGTTCGAGCACCCGCTGCCCGGCGACGTCGCACTGGTCAAGGCACACCGAGCCGACCGGTGGGGCAACCTGGTCTACCGCAAGGCGGCCCGCAACTACGGCCCCACCATGGCCACCGCCGCGACGCTGACGGTGGTGCAGGTCGAGGAGTTCGTCGAGCTCGGCGACCTGGACCCGGAGACGGTGGTCACCCCCGGGATCTTCGTGGACCGAGTCGTGGAGGTGGCGGCGTGATCGACCCGCTGAGCGACGTCGCGGTGGCCCGCCGGGTGGCCCGGGACATCCCGGACGGCGCGTACGTGAACCTGGGGATCGGCATGCCGATCCTGGTCGGCGACGTGGTCGGCCCGGACAAGGAGATCGTCTACCACAGCGAGAACGGGATCCTCGGGATGGGACCGGCCCCGGCGCCCGGCGAGGAGGACCGGGAGCTGATCAACGCGGGCAAGCAGGCGGTCACCCTGCTGCCCGGCGGTTCCTTCTTCCACCACACCGACGCCTTCGTGATGATGCGCGGCGGGCACATCGACATCTCCGTGCTCGGCGCCTTCCAGGTCTCCGAGGGCGGCGACCTGGCCAACTGGATCACCGACGTCGCCACCATGCCGCCCGCGGTCGGCGGGGCGATGGACCTGGCCGTGGGCGCCCGGCGGGTGCTGGTGATGACCACGCACACCACCCGGGACGGCCGCCCCAAGCTGCTGCCCCGGTGCACCTACCCGCTCACCGCCGCCGGGGTGGTGGACCGGGTCTACACCGACCTGGCGGTCCTCGACGTGGGCCCCGGCGGGTTCGTCGTCCGGGAGATGGCCCCGGGGCTGACCCGCGCGGAGCTGCAGTCGGTCACCGCCGCCCGGCTCACCTTCGCCGACGACGTCGTCGAGCTCGACCCGCACTGACCGGCCCCACCCCACTCCCGGAGGCAACGATGCCCCTGTCCCGCACCGCCCGCGCCCGCACCACACGCGCCCTCGCCGCCTGCACCGCCCTCGGCCTGCTCACCGCCTGCGGCGGGACGGAGGAGACGACGTCCGGCTCCGCCGAGCAGGCCGCGGAGTACCCGACCGAGGAGATCCGGCTGCTGGTGCCCTACGGGGCCGGCGGTCCCACGGACCTGACCGCCCGCGCCTACGGCGCCTCCCTCGAGGAGCAGCTGGGCCAGACCGTGGTGGTGGAGAACCTGCCCGGCGGCTCGGGCGCGCTCGCGACCCAGGAGCTGATCGGCGCCGACCCCGACGGGCACACCCTCTCCCTCGCCACCCCCGGCACGCTGGTGCTCACGCCGCTGGCCAACGAGGTCGGCTACACGAAGGACGACGTGACGCCGATCGGGGTGATGAGCGAGGTGCCGTCGGTGCTCGCCGTCGGCGCGGACTCGCCCTACGCCACCGCCGAGGAGTTCTTCGCCGCCGCCCGGCAGCAGCCCGGCTCGCTGAACGTCGGCACGCCCGGCGCCTCCACCCCGCAGGCGATCGAGCTGCAGCGGCTGGCCGAGGAGTACGACGTCGAGGTCACCGCCGTGCCGTTCAACGGCAACGCCGAGATGACCACCGCCCTGCTGGGCGGCAACGTCGACGCGGTGCTGATCAACGCCTCCTCCGACGTCACCGCGAACATCGACGCCGGCCAGTTCCGCCCGCTGGCGGTCTCCTCCGCGGAGCCACTGCCCTGGCTGCCGGACACCCCCACCCTGGCCGAGTCCGGCTTCCCGGAGCTGACGCTGTCCGGGTCGACGTTCGGGCTGATCGGCCCCGGTGACCTGCCCGAGGAGATCGTCACCGAGCTGGAGGACGCCCTCCGGACGGCGTCCGAGGACCCGGCGATCGCCGAGCAGATCGGCGCGGAGTACGTGCCGGAGGAGTTCCAGGGCGCCGAGGAGTTCCAGCAGCTCCTCGACCGCACCCAGGAGGTCTACGAGCCGATCCTGCAGGGCTGACGGGGCCGCCCACCCGCCCGGGAGCGGACGGCCGGGCACGGCCCGATCGCGCACCATCGACAGCTCACGGTTTCGTACGACAGGGAACGGGTTTCGGACGACCTTCACTTCTTGACGTTCGATTTCGATCTCCTTAGCTTTGCGGCCTGCATCACAGCCGATGCAGACACTCGCCGCTGACGCCGAGGAGACCCACCCGTGACCGCACTCGACGAGTTCGCCCGTTCCCGGGTGATCCTCGAGCAGCTGGACAGCCAGGGCCGCGTGCTGGTCGCCAGCCTGGCCGACCAGCTGGGCGTCTCCACGGTCACGATCCGCAAGGACCTCGAGGCGCTCGAGCAGCGATCGGTGCTGCGCCGGGTCCGCGGTGGCGCGGTCCCGGCGGCCGTCTCGGACGAGGGCTCGTTCGAGAGCCGGCTCCGGCACCGGCGGGCCGAGAAGGAGGCGATCGCCGACGCGGTCGCCCCGCTGGTCCGGGACGGCGACGTGATCGCCCTCGACTCCTCCAGCACCTGCCACTACCTGGCCCAGCAGCTGCTGGACCGGCGTGGGCTGGTCGTGGTCACCAACAGCCTGCCCACGGCCACCCTGCTGTCCGAGCGCACCGACGCGAACGTGCTGCTCCCCGGCGGGGTCGTCCGCCGCTCCGCCCGCTCGCTGGTCGGGCTGGTCGGCGACGTCCTCGCCGGCCGCGGCCGGATCGCCCGCGGCTTCCTCGGCGGCCACGGCATCTCCGTCGAGCACGGGCTGCTCGACCTGGCGAACGAGGAGGCCCAGGCCAAGCGCTACCTGGCCGACGCCTGCACCGAGGTGTACGGGCTCGTCGACTCCGCGAAGTTCGGCGGCTTCTCCATCCACCCGTGCGTGCCGATCGACCGGCTGGCCGCCGTGTACACCGACGACGGCGTCGACCCGGCCCAGGCCGCCGCGATCACGGCCGCCGGCGTCCCCGTGCACGCCGTCGCGATGGAGCGTCGCCCGTGAGCCCCCGACCGGCCGCCCGCACCGTCGCCGCCGTCGACCTGGGCGCCGAGAGCGGCCGGGTGGTCGCTGCCACCTTCGACGGGCACCGGCTGGACCTCGACGTCGTCGGCCGCTTCCCCAACGGCGCCCGCCCGGTGGACGGGGTGCTGCGCTGGGAGTTCGAACGACTGTGGGGGCACGTCGAGGAGCAGCTGGGCACGCTCGGGCGGGACCGGTCCGTCGCCTCCGTCGGCGTCGACACCTGGGGCGTGGACTACGGCCTGCTGCGCGCCGACGGCTCGCTGCTGGACGAGCCGACCTGCTACCGCGACCCCCGGCAGGTCCGGGCGATGGCCGAGGCCATCAGCCTGGTCGGCCGGGAAGCCCTCTACGCCGCCACCGGCTGCCAGACCATAGAGATCAACGGGGTCTTCGCGCTGCTGGACGACGCCCACCACACCGACCGGCTGGCCGACGCGGCGACGCTGCTGATGGTCCCGGACCTCTTCCACCACCGGCTCTCCGGCCTCCGCGCCACCGAGCACACCGCCGCCTCCACCTCCGGCATGTACGACACCGCCAGCGGGACGTGGGCCACCGGACTGCTGGACGCCCTGCAGGTCCCCACCCACCTGCTGCCCGAGGTCGTCGCGCCGGGGACCGACGTCGGCCCCGTGGTCGGCGCGCTCGGCGAGGGGCCGCTGGCCGGCACCCGGGTCGTCGTCCCGACCGGTCACGACACCGCGGCCGCCGTGGTGGGCACCCCCTTCGGCGGCCCGGGCGGGCTCTTCATCTCCTCGGGCACCTGGTCGCTGATGGGGGTCGAGCGGGACGAGGCCCTGGCGACCCCGGCGACGGCGGCCGCCAACCTCACCAACGAGGGCGGCTACGCGGGCACCGTCCGGCTGCTGCGCAACGTGATGGGGCTGTGGATCCTGCAGGAGTGCCGGCGGCAGTGGGCGCGCGAGGGGACCGACCTCAGCTACACCGACCTGGTCGAGCTGGCCACCGCCGAGCCGCCGCTGCGCAGCGTGGTGAACCCCAACGCCACCGACTTCCTCGCCCCCGGCGACATGCCCAGCCGGCTGCGCGCCTACTGCGCCCGGCACGGCGACCCGGTGCCGGAGACGGTCGGGGCGGTCGTCCGCTGCGTGATCGACAGCCTGGCCCTGACCTACCGCGCCACGGCGGAGGACCTGGCGGCGGTGACCGGG
>NZ_JAAKGN010000269.1:0-3299 GCF_011039295.1 Modestobacter sp. KNN46-3
GGCCGTCTCCCAGGCGGTGTCCATGCGCCGGGTCCAGGTGCAGGGGGGCGACCTCTCGCTGATGGACTACTGCACCGCGGGGCCGCAGTACGCCAGCGGCGGGTTCATCGCCGACTCGACCGCCGGCGTGGTGGGGACGGCGGGCGGGCGGGGGCGCTGGGAGATCCCATGCGGGTCCTCGTCGTTGAGTAGGTGACACGTGTCACGTGACTCGGGTCACCGGGAGGGTCGACGAGGTGCAGGGCTGTGTCAAGAGGGCATCGGCGCGCCCTCGAGGCGCTGTGCGGTGGGTGGGGGGAGGGCCGGTCCGGCCCTCCCCCCACCGTCCGGTCAGCGGCTGCCGCCACCGATCATCGGGTCGTCACCGGTGTCGCGATCGCTCGCCGGGCGCCCCGGGGCGTCGTCCTCGACCAGCACCTCGTCCCGCACGTCGACCGCCGGCGGCTGCTCCACATCGGTCACCGGCTGCGCCGGGACCGCCGGCTGCGCCGGGACCGCCGGCGGCGAGGAGGGCACCTCGCGCGGCTGCGTGGACTGCGACTGAGGCTGCGACTCGGGCTGCGACTCGTTGTCCGACCCGCTCTTCGAGGCGGCCACGGCCGCCCCGGCAGCGGCGACCGCAGCGACACCGGCGACCACGCTCTTCGCCGAGACGCCGGCCTTGCCGCTGTCCCCACGAGAGGACGCCGCTTCCTCGACGCCGGGTGTGCCGGCCCCCATGCCGGGCCGGACGGACCCGCGCCACGCACCGCTCGCGTAGCCCTCGTCCTCGATCAGGGCCTTGAACTTCTCCAGGTCCGACTTCACCTGCCGGCCCACGATGCCGAGCTTGTCGCCGGCCTGCTCCACCACGCCCTCGGGCTCGTACTCCAGCGTCAGGTGGACGATCGTCGAGGCCGGACCGGCAGGCTCGAACCGGACGGCGCCGGCGTTGGTCGCGCCCCCCGTGGCGGCCCAGGCGATCTTCTGGTCGGGGATCTGCTCCAGGATGGCGGCGTCCCACTCCCGCTTCACCCCGGCGATCTCGGCCACCCAGTGCAGCCGCTGGTCACCGCGCTGCTCGACCTCCTTGACCCCGCCCATGAAGTGCGGGAAGTCCTCGAACTGCGTCCACTGGTCGTACGCGGTGCGCACCGGGACGTCGACCTGGATGGACTCTTCGACCTTCGTGGTCATCGCCGTTCCTCCTCCGTAGCAGGACGTGCTCTGGCCCACCCCCTACCCCGTCGATCGGTGGATCCACGCGTCGGGGGACCGGCCACCTGGGTGCGCGATCGGCGAAGATGACCTCGACGTCCCGAACCACTGGAGGAGCACCGTGGCCCCACCGCAGAACTGCCCCGACGACTGGCACCAGCCGCTGCGGCACGTCCGCGCCGGCGAGCTGTCCGCGGAGACGGCACAGACCGCCGGCATGTCGCGGCGGGAGGCGATCTCGGCCACGACGGTCGGTTCGCAGCGGCTGTGGATGGGCGAGACGCGCGTGCCTCCGCACACCGGCTCCGGCGACCACCACCACGGCGACTCGGAGACCGCGATCCACGTGCTGCGCGGCCACCCGGTGTTCGTCTTCGCCGAGCACGGCGAGGAGGTGCGGCTGCAGACCGGCCCGGGCGACTACGTCTTCGTGCCCCCGTACACGCCGCACCACGAGGAGAACCTCAGCGACGAGGAGGCCGTGGTGCTGATCGCCCGCAGCAGCCAGGAGGCGATCGTGGTGGCCCTGCCCTCGTTGACGCCGCAGGGCGGCGGTGCCGACGACTGATCCCCCTGCAGCCGTGCCTGCCCGCGGCTAGCGTCCGCGGCGTGACCGAGCCCGTGCGTCCGCCGTCCCCCCTCGACCTGCTGGCCGACCGCTTCGTCGACGCCTACGCCGCCGACCAGCCGACCGTGGCGACCTACATCGGCGTCCCCGGGCACGACGACCGCTGGCCCGACCTGACCCCCGCCGGGCACGCGGCCAGCGCCGACCTGCTGCGCCGCACCGTCGCCGAGGTGGAGCGGATCGAGCCGGTCGACCGGCGGGACGACGTCGCCCGCAGCGCGATGCTCGAGCGGCTCGGGGCCGAGCTGGCGCTGCACGACGCCGGCTGGACGCAGGCTGCGCTCAACAGCATGGAGAGCCCGCTCCAAGACTTCCGCACCACGTTCGACCTGATGCCCACCGACACCGAGGAGGACTGGGCGGTCATCGCCCGGCGGATCGCCGGCATCCCCGAGGCGCTCGCCGGCTACGTGGCCGGGCTGACCGACGCCGCCGAGGAGGGCCGGGTCTCCGCCGTCCGGCAGGTGCGGCTGGCCGCCGGCATCGCCCGCCGGTGGGCCGGTGCCGGCGGGCAGCCCAGCTTCTACGCGCGGTTCACCGGCCGGGCGCCGGTGGGCGACGCGTTGCGCGCCGACCTCGACCGGGCGGTGGAGGGGGTGCACGCCGCGCTGCTCGACTTCGCCGACACGGTCGAGCGCGAGCTCCTCCCCCGCGCACCACAGGCCGACGGCGTCGGCCGCGAGCGGTACGCGCTGGAGTCCCGGCTGTTCACCGGCGTGGACCTCGACCTGGAGGAGACCTACGCCTGGGGCTGGGCCGAGCTGGCCCGGATCGTCGCCGAGAAGCGGGCGGTCGCCGAGCAGATCGCCCCCGGGAAGGGCATCGCCGAGGCGATGGCCGTGCTGGACGCCGACCCGGCCCGGCAGGTTCGCGGGCGCGAGGCGTTGCAGGCCTGGCTGCAGGACACGGCCGACCGGGCGATGGCGGCGCTGGACGGCGTGCACTTCGACATCCCCGACCCGGTGAAGCGGGTCGAGGGCCGGCTCACCCCCACCTCCGGCGAGGGCGTCTACTACACCGGCCCGACCGAGGACTTCAGCCGCCCCGGCCGGATGTGGTGGTCGCTGCCCGACGGCGTCACCGACATGACCACCTGGCGCGAGACGACCACGGTCTTCCACGAGGGCGTGCCCGGCCACCACCTGCAGATCGGGCAGACCGTCTACAACGCCGCCCTGCTCAACCGCTGGCAGCGGCTGCTCTGCTGGTGCTCGGGGCACGGTGAGGGCTGGGCGCTGTACTCCGAGCGGCTGATGGGCGAGCTGGGCTTCCTCGACGACCCCGGCGACCGGCTGGGCATGCTCGACGCCCAGGAGCTGCGGGCCGCCCGGGTGGTCCTGGACATCGGCGTCCACCTGGACCTGCCCATCCCGCCCGGCCGGGCCGCCGGTGACCGCTGGACCTACGACGTCGCGCTGGCGTTCCTCCGCACGCACGTGGACATGGAGGACGCGATGCGGGTCGACGAGCTGCA
>NZ_JAAKGN010000270.1:0-3265 GCF_011039295.1 Modestobacter sp. KNN46-3
ATGACCGATGAGATCAAATGTGATTCGTTGTGTGCGGGGGTTATGGTGGTATAGGGGACAGCCTCTGCGTCGCCGCCGGGGTCGGTGCCGCCCGGGTCGGTGCCGTCGGGCTCGGTGCCGTCGGGCTCGGTGCCGTCGGGCTCGGGTGCCTGCGGGTCTGGGTCCACCGGCGCGCACGCCGGGGCGGTGACGGGGGCGTCAGGGCCGGTGCCCTCGTCCGGGGTCTGGCCGTCCTCGGGCACGGTCGCCGGGCAGTCGCCGTCCGGCGCCGTCGGGTCCCCGACCGGGTCGACGGGGGCCGGGCCGATCGGGTCCGGGCCGATGGGAGCCGGGCCGGTCGGGGCGGAGTCGGTCGGGGCGGGGTCGGTCGGAGCGCGGGTGATCGGGACGGGCAGCGCCGGAGGGCCCGGCAGCGGGGGCACGGGCTGCACGGCGGAGCCCGCGGGCTCGCGCGACTGCACGACGGCCCGCGGCGCCGCCACCACCCGGAACGTGCGGCCCCGCGCCGACGAGGTGGCCACCGGGACGGACGCGGCGCGAGGGCTGGGCTCCGCAGCCGCGCTCGGCGACCCGGCCGGGGTGGTGGCGAGCGGGGTGTCCTCGGCGCCGGCACCCAGGGCCGGCAGCCCGTTCACGCGAGGCGCGGGCGACCGGTTCGCCGTCGTCGGCGCAGGCCGCTCGTCGGCGTCCCGCTGTACTGCGGCGACCGAGGGGCCCGCGCCGTCCGAGCCGCCGGGCAGGGTGAAGCCGGCCACGACACCTGCGACGACGAGCACCGCCGCGGGGAGGAGCACGCGGTACCGCCGCCGACCAGCAGCAGCCGGCGGCGTGCGGACGGCGGGGAGCGTGCCACCGGGCCCGGTGCCCCGCACGCCGGCATCGGTGGACGCCGGCAGCGCCTCCGCAGCCTGGATGTCGGCAGCCCAGGCGGCGAGCTGGGCCTGGCGCTCCCGCTCGGCGGTGCGCTCGGCCTCCTCCAGCTCGGCCAGGGCAGCGACCAGCTCGGCGGACGCCCCCGGGACCAGGTGCTGCAGATCGGGCCGCGGCGGGGGCTCGGGCGCCATGGCCGCCTCGGGGAAGGCGTTCACAGCCGGCCGCGCAGGCGCTGCCACGGGTGCGGCATCGACCCACTGCGGCAGCCAGGCCTCGTCCCACGGAGCAGCGTCGGACGGCGACTGGTCGATCTGTCCGTGCTCGGCCGGCACGCGGTCCGCCGACTCGTCGACCGCCGGTCGGTCCAGCTCCGGCACCTCGGCCTCCGACACCTCGACCCCGGGGGCTCCAGCCTCCGGAGCCTCGGCCTCCGGCACCTCGGCCTCCGGCACCTCGGCCTCCGGCACCTCGGCCTCCGGCCGCTCGGGCGCCGCGTCGCTGGCCGTGGAGGCGCCACGCCCGGGGACCGCCGCGACCGGCTCGTCCTCGTCGGCCGCCGGCACGGGCGCCGCAGACGCCTGCTCCTGCAACGACTCGTCACCTCGCGGTGGGCCCGACGCCACGGCCACTCCTCCCCGGCCGGTCGCCGTCTCGGCCACCGTTCGCGGCCGAGCCCGGACACCAGACCCGAACGGCCATGCTGCCGGAGAGGAGCCCACCCATCCGGTAGGCGCGGCGTGATCGCCCGGTCACACTGCGCTCGGCCTCGCCGGTCAGCCGCCCTCGCGCACCGGGCTGAGGTCGGCGTGCTCCCGGACCCAGGCGTGCATCGCGATCCCTGCCGCGACCCCGGCGTTCAGCGACCGCGTCGAGCCGAACTGCGCGATCGACACCGTGAGCGCGGCGGCGTCCCGGGCCGCTGGGGTGAGCCCGGGACCCTCCTGCCCGAACAGCAGGACGCAGCGGCGCGGCAACGAGACGGTCTCCAGCGGAACGGCGCCGGGGCCGTTGTCCACCGCCACCACCGTCAGGTCCTCGGCCGCCGCGAACTCCAGCAGCCCGGTCACCTCCGGGTGGTGGCGCAGGTGCTGGTAGCGGTCGGTGACCATGGCGCCCCGCCGGTTCCACCGGCGCCGGCCGATCACGTGCACCTCCGCCGCCAGGAAGGCGTTGGCGGTGCGCACGACCGTGCCGATGTTCAGGTCGTGCTCGAAGTTCTCGATGGCGACGTGGAACGGGTGCCGTCGTCGGTCCAGGTCGGCGACCACCGCCTCCAGCCGCCAGTACCGGTAGCGGTCCACCACGTTGCGCCGATCGCCCTCGGCGAGCAGCTCGCGGTCGTACTGCGGATCGGTCGGCCAGGGACCCACCCACGGGCCGACGCCGACCGACCCACCCCACTCGGTCGGCCCGGGCACCTCGTCGTCCGTGGGCCCGTCGTCCGTGGGCCCGTCGTCCGTGGGCTCGCCGTCTGTCGGCCGGCCGTCCATCGCCCGGCCCGTCGTCCCGTCCGTCACCGCCGCAGGCTCAGACCGGCGCGACCATCGACAGGATCAGCCACGCGACCGCGGCCGAGGGGAGCAGGGAGTCCATCCGGTCCATCAGACCGCCGTGGCCGGGCAGCAGGTCACCCATGTCCTTGATCCCCAGGTCCCGCTTGATCAGGGACTCCCCCAGGTCGCCCAGGGTGGCGGTGACCGCGATGGCGACCCCGAAGAGCACGCCTCCCCACCACGGCCCGTCGAAGACCAGCGTGATCAGCAGCGTGCCGATGAGCACGCAGGCCGCGACCGACCCGGCCAGCCCCTCCCAGGACTTCTTCGGACTGACCGTGCGGGCCAGGGGGTGCTTCCCGAACAGCACGCCTGCCGCGAAGCCGCCCACGTCACTGCAGACCACCGTGCCGATGAACGTCAGCACCCGGGCGGCACCGTCGTCCGGCGCCAGGAGCAGGACGGCGAACCCGGCCAGCAGCGGTACGTAGAGGGCGACGAAGATCGCGGCCGACGCATCGCGCAGGTAACCGACCGGTCCGTCGCCCAGCCGCCACAGCAGCACGGCGAAGACGGTGAGCAGGAAGGCGATGACCAGACCCGAGGGGCCGCGCGTCCAGGCCAGGGCCGCCATCGCGACCGCCCCCACCAGCACGGGGGTGCGCGGCGGCCGGTGACCGCCCTTCTCCAGCGCCCCGCTGAGCTCGAAGACGCTGATCAGGACGGCGGCGGTGACGACGGCGAGGAAGGAGGGCCGCCAGAGCAGCAGGGTCGCGAAGACCACCGCTCCCAGCCCCAGCCCGACCCCGACCGCGAGCTGCTCGCCGAGGGCGATCGGCGCAACGTGGTGGACCGCTACCGGTACTGGCGGCTGGAGGCGGTGGTCGCCGACCTGGACC
>NZ_JAAKGN010000271.1:0-3194 GCF_011039295.1 Modestobacter sp. KNN46-3
GCTGACCACCAGCACCGTGCCGGGGAAGCTGTCGAGCAGGTCCTCCAGTGCGGTCAGCGTGTCGATGTCCAGGTCGTTGGTGGGCTCGTCGAGCAGCAGCACGTTCGGCTCGCCCATCAGCAGCCGCAGCAGCTGCAGCCGCCGGCGCTCGCCGCCGGAGAGGTCGCCGACCGGCGTCCACTGGCGGTTGGCGGCGAAGCCGAACCGCTCGGCCAGCGAGGACGCGGAGATCTCCTGGTTGCCGATCTTGGCGATCCGGGCGACGTCCTGCACCGCCTCGAGCACCCGTTGCCGCGGGTCGAGCTCGGTGACGTGCTGGGACAGGTACGCCGGTGCGACCGTCTGCCCCACGGCGACCGTGCCGGAGTCGGCCTCGTTCTCCCCGACCAGCAGCTTGAGCAGCGAGGTCTTGCCGGCGCCGTTGACGCCGACGATGCCGATCCGGTCGCCCGGCCCGACGTGCCAGGTGAGGTCGCGGAACAGCGTGCGCGGACCGTCGTCGGTCGGCACGGCGTAGTCGACGTCCTCGACGTCGTAGACGCTCTTGCCCAGCCGCCGCGCGGCGAAGCCGGCCAGCGCCATCGTGTCCCGGGCCGGCGGCTCGTCGGCGATCAGCGCCTGCGCGGCCTCGATCCGGAACTTGGGCTTGCTGGTGCGGGCCGGCGGGCCCCGGCGCAGCCAGGCCAGCTCCTTGCGCACCAGGTTGAGCCGGCGGTCCTCGGTCACCGCGGAGATCCGCGCCCGCTCGGCCCGGGCCAGCGTGTAGGCGGAGTAGCCGCCCTCGTAGGCGTGCACGTTGCCGTCGGCGACCTCCCAGGTCGTCGTGCACACCTCGTCCAGGAACCACCGGTCGTGGGTGACGACCAGCAGGCCGCCGGCGCGGGCCTTGACGTACTCGGCGAGCCAGGCGACGCCCTCGACGTCGAGGTGGTTGGTCGGCTCGTCCAGCACCAGCAGGTCCAGCGGCCGGATCAGCTGGGCGGCCAGCGCGACCCGGCGCCGCTCACCACCGGACATCGGCGCCACCGGGGCGTCCAGGCCCATCCGGTCCAGCTCCAGCCCGTTCAGCACCGACCGGACGGCGGGGTCGCCGGCCCACTCGTGCTCCTCGGCGAACCGGGACGTCGGCAGGACGACGTCGCGCACCGTCGTCCCGGCCGGGAGGGTGCCGGTCTGGTCGAGCACCCCCATGGCCAGGTCGCCGCGGCGGGTGACCCGGCCGGAGTCGGGCTCGTCGGTGCCGGTGAGCACGCTCAGCAGGGTGGACTTGCCGCCCCCGTTGCGGCCGACGATGCCGATCCGCTCACCGGCCGCGACCCCGAGGGAGACGTCGTCGAGGATGACCGTCGTGCCGTGTGCCTTGTGCACCCGTTCGAGGTTGACCAGGTTCAGGGGTGCGCTCATCACCACCCAGCATCCCAGGTCCGCCGGGCCCGCTCCCGCCAGCCCGCGCTCGTCGGGTCCTCAGCGCCGCCAGAACAGGTGGTGGGTCACCCCGCTCGGGCTGGGGACGACCTCGTGGTGGAACCGGTCGAGCAGCTCGTCGGGCGACGTCCACAGCCGCGACCCGGCGCCGAGCTCGACCGGTGCCACTGCCACGTGCACGGTGTCGACCAGGTCGGCGTCCAGGAACTGCCGGATGGTGGTGACTCCCCCGCCGAGCCGGACGTCGCGACCGTCGGCCGCCTCCTTCGCCTGCTCGAGGACCGTGGCCGGTGCACCGCTGACGAAGTGGAACGTCGTGTCCGACAGCGAGAACGAGGGCCGCTCGTGGTGGGTCAGCACGAACACCGGCGTGTGGAACGGGGGCTCGTCCCCCCACCAGCCCTGCCACTCGTGGTCGCGCCACGGTCCGCGCTGGGGCCCGAACTTGTTCCGGCCCATGATCTCGGCGCCGATGTTGCGCCCGAACTCACGCATGAAGTGGTCGTCCAGGCCGCGGGTGCCGCCGGGCTGGGTGCGGTTGGGCCAGCTCGCGGTGGCGAACGCCCAGGCGCCCAGCACCGCCGGGTCGGCGTGGCCGAACGGCCGCTCCAGGCTCTGGCCCTCCCCCGCACCGAAACCGTCGCTGGAGAGCATGACGTTGTGGACCCTGAGCAGCTGTTGCACGGGAGCCTCCTCTGACGTGGTCGCTGTCAGGAGGGACCGCCCCCGACCGCAGAACTCATCGCCGCCCGCTCAGGCGAGGCGGGTGACCTCCACGGTCACGCTCGAGCCCTCGCTCCGGGGGCCGGAGAAGATGCCCTTGAGCGGCGGGACGTCGGAGTAGTCGCGCCCCCGCGCCAGGGTCACGTGCCGGGGCCCGATCTCCACCGAGTTCGTCGGGTCGAAGCCGGACCACCCGCCGTCCCACCACTCCACCCAGGCGTGGCTCTCGCCGGTGACCGTCTGCCCGATCGCCGCCGCGGGCTCGGGGTGCAGGTACCCGGAGACGTACCGGGCGGGCAGCCCCAGGGCGCGGAGCAGACCGACGGAGACGTGCGAGATGTCCTGGCAGACGCCCTTGCGGTGCGTCCACGCCTGCATGGCGTTGGTCTTCACGTTGGTCGAGCCGGTCAGGTACGCCATGTGCTGGTGCACGAAGCCGCAGACCAGGTGCCCGGCCTCCCGCGGGCCGGCGTCCCCGAGGGCGGCCCGCACCTCGGCGACCACCGGCTCGTCCATCGCGGTCAGCGGCGTCGGCCGGAGCATCTCCCCGAACCGGTCCTGCAGGTCGGGGACGGCCAGGTCGGCCCAGTCCACCGGGTCCGGGACGTGCGGCTCCGGGCCGGCCTCCACCTCCGAGGTGGCCTGCACGACGAGCTCGGTGTGCGGGCCGTGGGTGTCGAAGGCGGTGACCGTCGACCCCCAGTAGTCGCGGTAGGCGTGCACCGTGGCGGTCGGCTCGATCTCCACCCGGGAGCGCAGCGTGGTCTGCCGGCTGCTGTTCTCCGGGGTCATCCGGGCCTCGTTGTAGGACGAGCGGACCGGCCCGCCGTAGCGGAAGGAACTGCGGTGCACGACCTGCAGCCGCCAGCGGTCGCTGGGCACCCGCGCCGGGCCGGACTGGACCTGCGACTGCGACTGGGACTGCGGCACCGCGCTCACCCTGCGCCTTCCGGCACCCAGACCTGGGGCGCCTGCTCGGTGAAGAACCGGTTGGTGACCGCCTCGCTGGCGGCTGAGCAGGTGCGCTGCAGCTCGTCCAGCCGGGC
>NZ_JAAKGN010000272.1:0-3117 GCF_011039295.1 Modestobacter sp. KNN46-3
GGGTCGGCGTGGGGCTCGGGGTCACGGCCGCCGCGGTGGTGGTGGAATCCCCGACGGCTGTCGGGGTCGGGTCGTCGTCCGCCCCGCCGCCCCGCAGCCAGACGGCCAGCCCGACCACGACGACCAGCACGGTGACCAGTGTGAGCAGCAGGACGAGCCGTCGACGTCCCCCCGTGTCCCTCGTGTCCGCGCCGCCCGTCGTGTCCGCGCCGCCCACCGTCTCCGCTGCCTGCCGCGTCCCTGCCGCCGGCTCAGCCGCGGTCGGCGCTGAGCTTCTCCAGCCGGTTCTGCAGCAGCGTCACGTAGGGCGCGCGGGCGCGGGTGGCCCGCTCGTAGTCGAGCAGGTCGGCCACGGTCTCGGTCGGGTAGGCGCGCAGGTGCCCGCGCAAGGCCGGGATGCTGAAGGAGTCGTAGCCCTCGACCGGGCTGACCGGTGCCCCGTCGGCGGCAGGCCCGGTCTCGTCGGCCGGCGTCTCGGAGGGGACCAGCGGGTCGCTGGCGGCGCTGTCGGTGACCGCGCTGCCGGGCGTGACGCTCTCCGCCGCCTCCGGCCCGCCGAGGTCGACCAGCTCCTCGGCCGCGTCGTCGAGCGCGGGGACGTCGGGCACTGCGTCGTCGACGATCCGGGTCTGCCCGGGCACCTGCTCGGGGGCGATGTCGTCCAGCGTCGACACCCCGGCCGCGAGGACCTCGGCGGGCGGGGTGCCGGGCACCGCGGGCTCGGCGACGAGCTCGTCCGCGACCGCCGCCTCGATCTCGGCCTCGTCCTCGGCGATGTCTGCCACGGTGTCGGCGGTGAGCTCCTCGAGCACCTCGTTCGGGACGGCGTCGGGCGCCTCCGCCGCCACCTCGTCGGCGACCTCGGCAGCCAGTTCGTCGACGACCGCGGTCACCGCGTCGGCCTCCGGGTCGTCCGGCAGCGCGGCCACCTCGGCCGGGGAGAGGTCGGCGACGGTGTCGTCGGAGCTGGCCGCCAGCACGGCCGCCACCTCGTCGGAGAGGTCGTCGGGGTCGGCCACCGGCAGGTCGGCGGCGGCGAGGTCGTCGGCCAGCGTGTCGGCGAGCTCCTCGGCCGTGGGGTCGTCGTCGAGGTCCACGACCCGGTCGAAGGCCGAGCCGCGCCCGGCGGAGGCAGGCCGAGGAGCGGGGGCCTCGTCCTCGTCGTCGTCGAACGTGGCCAGCCCCGGTCCGGCGTCGCCGCGCAGGCTGGTGAGCACCTCGTCGCCGCGGGCCACGAGCCCGGAGTAGTGCTGCTGCAGCTGCAGCGAGGCCTGCAGGGCCTGCCCGATCAGCCGGACCGGGAGCCCCGGCAACGTCGTGGGGAGCTTGCGTGCTTCGTCGAGCACGGTGGCGGCCAGTCCGGCTGCCGCGCGGACCACCTCGGGGATCTCTCGAGCCATGGGGCCCAGGGTGCCGCACGTGGCGATCACCGGCAGCCCGACCGCGTGCGCCGTCCCCCGTCCGGGCGCACTCCTGCCGCCCCAGCGTGTCCAGCCCCACCCGTTCCGGGCCGCAGTGGCCGGTCCCGTGCGGTGCGCGCACCTACAGTGGGGGCATGGCTGAACCGCGCGGACGCGTCCTGCTGGCCGACCCCCGGGGGTACTGCGCCGGCGTCGACCGGGCGGTCGTCGCCGTCGAACGCGCGCTGGAGATCCACGGCGCCCCGGTCTACGTCCGGAAGCAGATCGTGCACAACAAGCACGTCGTGGCGACCCTCGAGCGCCGCGGTGCGGTGTTCGTGGAGGAGACCGACGAGGTGCCCGAGGGCGCGGTCGTCGTCTTCAGTGCCCACGGCGTCTCCCCGGCGGTCAAGGCCGAGGCGGAGCAGCGGTCGCTGCGGACGATCGACGCCACCTGCCCCCTGGTGAGCAAGGTGCACATGGAGGCCAAGCGCTTCGCCAAGGACGACTACGACATCCTGCTGATCGGGCACCGCGGGCACGAAGAGGTCGAGGGCACGATGGGCGAGGCCCCGGCCAACACCCAGCTCGTCGACGGCGCCGAGGACATCGCCAACGTCCAGGTGCGCGACCCGGAGAAGGTCGTCTGGCTCTCCCAGACCACGCTGTCGGTCGACGAGACGCTGGCCACGGTCGACTCGTTGAAAACCCGGTTCCCCGGTCTGCAGAGCCCGCCCAGCGACGACATCTGCTACGCGACGCAGAACCGGCAGCAGGCGGTCAAGCAGATGGCCGCCGAGTGCGACCTCGTGCTGGTCGTCGGCTCCACCAACTCCTCGAACTCGGTCCGCCTGGTCGAGGTGGCGCTGGAGGCCGGGGCCCGGGACTCCCACCTGGTCGACTTCGCCTCCGAGGTCGACGAGGCCTGGCTGGACGGCGTCGGCACGGTCGGGGTCACCAGCGGCGCCTCCGTGCCGGAGATCCTGGTCAGCGAGGTGCTCGACTGGCTGGCGGCTCGCGGGTACGCCGACGTGGAGACGGTCAAGGCCGCAGAGGAGCGTCTGGTGTTCGCCCTGCCGCACGAGCTGAAGCCGCGTCGCGAGGCGCTGGCGGTCGAGACCGACTGACGGACCCGACCTGCCCCGACGCGGGGCGGGACGCGAGAGGGCCGGCACCCGTGGGGTGCCGGCCCTCTCGCGTGTCCGGGTGGATCAGCGGCGGGCGGCCAGCCGCCCGAGGGTGATCACCAGCGCGACGCCGGTGGCCAGGCCCATGGCCGGGAACCCGCGCACGAGCAGCGTCGCCAGCGTGGGGAGGTTCAGGCTGGCCGACGGCGCCAGGCCGATGTTCAGCAGGGCCACCGCCACGAACACCAGGGGCGGGGCGACCAGGACGCTCAGCAGGTCGCTCCGCCGGGTGACCAGGGCGGCCCCGATGGTCCCGGCGGTGAGTGCCACCAGCGTGATCATGCCGAGGCCGAGGCCGATGTAGGAGTCGGCCGCGGCGGCGACCAGGGTGACCAGGAAGACGCCGGCGATCGCGAGGGCGCCGCGCATCCCGGGGCTGTGGGCACGGGTGCCGTACGCAGAGGAGCCGCTCCCGTCCCGCGCGGCGACCTCGGGGACCAAGCTCACCGAGCTCATGCGAGCAGGTCCCCCTGGTGGGGTCGTGGACGGACGCGATGCCCGCACCGCCGGCTCCACGCTGCGGGGCAGGC
>NZ_JAAKGN010000273.1:0-3088 GCF_011039295.1 Modestobacter sp. KNN46-3
GCACGACGGCACCGTGGACCGCATGACCACCTCCAGCGGCAACGTCGCCGACCACACGTCGGTGTCCTGGAAACAGCTCGACATCGACGCCTCGGTCACCCTGGGCGGAGGCTGGACCGACGGGCTGCGCCCTCCGCTGTTCGAGGAGGTCCTCGTCGAGTTCGGCGACCGCGTCCTCCTCTGCGCCGAGGCCAAGAGCAGCGATGCCATGGGCCCGATGCTCGATGCGCTCGAGCGCCGCGGTGTCAGCCCGGCGTCCGTGCTGCTCCAGTCCTTCGCCCTCGCCGACTGCGGGCTGGCGCGCTCGCGGGGGTGGCCCGTCATCTGGCTCGGCAGCACCGACATCGCCCGGGCCTCCGCCGAGGGCATCGGCTGGATCGGCCTGGATGCGGGCCGCGTCACCTCGACGGTCTGCGCGGCGGCGCACACCGCGGGGATCGAGGTGGCCTGCTACACGGTGAACCGCCGACACCAGCGGGACGCTGTCATCGCCGCCGGGGTGGACGCGATCTTCTCCGACGACCCCCTGTACCTCACCGGAGACGCGGACCGCCGCGCCTCGGACCTGTTCGCGCGCCAGGTCTGGCTGCCCGGGATGCTGCCGGACACCAGCCGCGGCCGGTTCCACCCGGACGACTCCTCCTGGGGCTTCGACGTCTCCGAGACCGTCACCTGCACGCTCATGGGCTTCCTCGCACCGCCGGACCCGGAGGCGTTCACGCTGTACCTGGACGTGCGGATGGACCAGGCGAGCCACAGCAGCGGTGGGTTCGTCTTCCTGAGCACCGACGACCACCCGTACCGACCGTCGTCCGGCTCGGCGCCCGGCGCCAACGGTTACCTCTTCGTCCTGCGGGGGGACGGCGACCTGGTCGTCCGTCGGGTCGTCGAGGGTGTCGCCATCACCCTGGCGTCGTCCACGGGGGGAACGGCGCCGGCGCTGGGCGCGTACGTCCAGCTGCGGATCACCGTCACCGGCTCGGAACTCGCCTTCACGCGCACGGACTCCGTCACCGAGACCCTGACCGTCGCGGACGCCACCTACCGACCCGTGCCCGTCGTCCACCTCGGCAGCGCGTTCGCCGGCGTTCGGTTGAAGAACGTGGTGTTCACATGACCGACCCCTACGACCGCCCAGGCCACGGCCCCGCCGACCCGGACGGCTACCTGATCGAGCAGGCTCCGGATGGCTACCGGTGGACCTGCCGCGCTGACGGCCGCACCGCAGGGCCGTTCACCAGTCGCGAGGAAGCCGTCGTCTCCGCCGAGACCGACCAGACTGCCTGATGCGCTGGGAGGTAGGGGGTGCGATGGCCCGGCTTCGTCGCCCACCCGGGCTCGAACGTGTGCGTATGCAGCGGGTCGCCCCCCGGACGAGTCGACTGAGCAGGGGGCCGCGCCAGTCGTTCCGCCGTGCGCGACATCCGCGACACGCGCGGTGCGCCGTCGCGGAGCCGCTGCCTCGACCGGGCGTCTGACCGCCTGTCCGGGGCTTCCGCGTCGTTTCGGACGCGTCTGTCGGGTCCTCCCCGGTAGCCTCTGGCGTCGGTCCGAGCCCGAAGACCGTTCGCTCTCGCAGGGGTCTCCGGTGCCCGCGCGATCCGAGGACGGCACTGCCCGTGATGCCCGCGCGGACACGCTGCCTGCCGAGACGCCACAGACTGTGCGGTAAGAGAAGGCCATGGTGCCGAGGATCGTGAAGCTCTGGGTGGCGACGACGCTGTTGGCGTCCGGGGGCCTCTTGTACGCCGCGTCCTGGCAGCGCTGGGCCGGTGCATGCCCGTGGAGCGGGGACCAGGAGACCCAGAAGTGCGCGACACGGATGGACCACCTCTACGACTTCCTCCCACCGATGGAGCCGTGGATGGCCGCGGGAGTGGCCGCAGAGCTGGCGGGTGCGTCCCTGCTCGTCCTCGCAGGCGCCCTTCTTCTGCTGCCCTGGGCCTTGACCGGACGGAAGTCGGGGCTCGTCTCCGCCCTGGTTCTGCTCGCAACCGTGCTGGTCGTGATCGACATCGGACTAGCGACGCTGCGCTCGGGGCTCGACGGTGCCGTTGTCAGACCTGTGGCCCCGGACATCACCACCTTGCTGTGGGTCCTGGTGCTCCCGTTCCTGCTCGGGCGTCTCGCGGTGCTGTCCCGCGGCTGGGCGAGCCGTGCGGCGGCGGTGCTGCTGATACTGGCATCGCCGCTCGTCGCCTCCACCACCTACGCGATCGGTCCCTGGGATGCCCAGCCGTGGTGGGAAGCGATCTCGGGCCTGCTGACGTGCGGAGCCGGGGCGTGCCTGCTCGTGGAGGCGACACGTCGGCCGGCTCGACGTCGCGATGGCAACGTCCAGCAGGCAGTCGTGATCTGACCGGGTTGCGTCCACCCGCGTGTCCCGATGGATCCAGGGCTCAGATGATCATCGGCTCCAGGCTCACCGTCGGCAGCCTCCCTCTGCGCCTCTGACCGCGAGCCGGGTACGGGGACGCCACACCGATCAAGGCCGCGACCGTGTGCGTATGTAGCGTGTCGCCCCTCGGACACTCCTCACGGGGAAGCTTCCCCAGCACTACGTGACGCAGCTCACCCAGATCCGGCTGCGCTCACGATTTCGTCCGGCACCTGTCTTGAGGTGCCAACCCCCTCCGGCCTGATTCGGGCCAAGCAGACCGAGCGGCTGGTCGCCGCGCTCATCCCGCCGACCACCGCTCCGACCGTCGCCGTCCCTAACGCCGCCGCGACGGTCCTCCCGCTGCCGGCGCTGGCTCCGGTCCAGCCCGCGCGGTTCGTCCACCGCACCGCCCTGCTCGACGACCACGGCCGGGTGCGCGAGGCGACTCTCTTGGCCCTCCTCGGCTGGAAGCCCCAGCAGGCGGTCGAGGTCGTTGAGCACGGCCCCCGCCTGCTCGTGCGTGCCACACCCGACGGCCCGGTCGTCCTCGACCCGAAGGGGCGGGTGCGCGTCCCAGACGCGGTCAAGTCCGCCGGCGTGGTGTGTGACGACTACCGCGTGATCTTCATGTCGGGTCAGGCGCTGAGCGCCGGGATAGTCGGCTGCGTGGTCACCTCCTGAGTGGTGCCGTCGGTGTCGGTGACGGTC
>NZ_JAAKGN010000274.1:0-3033 GCF_011039295.1 Modestobacter sp. KNN46-3
GGCTCCGGGATCTCACTCGGCGAACGTGACTGCTCGCTCCAGCGGCGGCACCAGAAGCTGCTGGAGGAGGGCCCGGCCGGTCGGCTCTCCCTCGAGCAGCGCGAGGAGCTGGGCGCCCTGGCCGTGCGGGACGGGCAGCCCCGTGGTCGAGCTCTCGGCGAGGGCCGCCGACTGCACGAGCAGGTCGGGCAGTGCGCGGTCGAGGAACTCGATGTCGTGGCAGTCGGCGCGCACGTCGGGGTGGCGCAGCAGGGCGCGGTGCAGGCCGACGGTGGTGCGCAGGCCCGGGCCCTCGACCCGCAGCTCGGCCAGCGCGCGGTCCATCCGCCGGATCGCCTGGTCCCGGTCGGGAGCCCAGACGACGAGCTTGCCGAGCAGCGAGTCGTAGTGCGGGCTCACGTCGTCGCCCTGGCGGTAGCCGGTGTCGAACCGGGTCCACGGGCCGCCCGGAGGGCGCAGCACGTCGAGGTGCCCGGGTGCGGGGGCGAAACCGCGGGTGGGGTCCTCGGCGTTGATCCGGCACTCGACCGCGGCCCCGCGCGGGACGACGTCCTCCTGGCGCAGCTGCAGCCGGCGGCCGCTGGCGGCCAACAGCTGCTCGCGGACCAGGTCGACCCCGGTGAGCATCTCGGTGACCGGGTGCTCGACCTGGATCCGCGCGTTCATCTCCATGAAGTACGCGCCGGCCTCGTCGACGAGGAACTCCACGGTGCCGGCCCCGGTGAACCCGACCGAGAGCGCCCCCTGCACGGCCAGGGCGCCCAGCTCCTCGCGCTGCTCGAGGGAGAGCCGACCGGCCGGGCCCTCCTCCAGCAGCTTCTGGTGCCGCCGCTGGAGCGAGCAGTCACGTTCGCCGAGTGAGATCCCGGAGCCGTGGGCGTCGCAGAGGACCTGGACCTCCACGTGCCGGGCCCGGGTCAGGTAGCGCTCCACGTAGACCGTCGGGTCGCGGAAGACCGCCCGGGCGACCGCCCGCGTGCTGGTGAAGGCCTCGGTGAAGTCCGCGGGGGAGGTCACCACCGTCATCCCGCGGCCACCCCCGCCCGCGACGGCCTTGATGATCACCGGGTAGCCGATCGCGTCGGCGATGGCGCGGCCCTCGTCCGCCGTCCGGACCGGTTCGACGACCCCGGGCAGCAGCGGCAGCCCGGCGTCGGCCATCAGCCGCCGCGCCGTCGCCTTGTTGCCCATCTGCTGCATGACCTCCGGCGGCGGGCCGACGAAGGTGAGGCCCTCCTTGTCGCAGATCTCGGCGAAGTCGGGGTCCTCGGAGAGGAAGCCGTACCCGGGGTGCACGGCGTCCGCGCCGGTGCGCAGCGCCGCCTCGATGAGGTTGGGCACGTGCAGGTAGCTGTGCCGTGGTGCCGCCGGGCCGATGTGGACGCTCTCGTCGGCCATCTCCACCACCGCGGAGTCCCGGTCGGGGGTGGAGCAGGCGGCGACCACCTCGATGCCGAGCTCCCGGCACGCCCGCGCGATGCGGACGGCGATCTCACCGCGGTTGGCGATGAGCAGCCGGCTGATCACCGCGGGCCCCCGTCGCAGCGCAGGTACATCAGCACCTGGCCGTACTCCACGGACTCGGCGTCCCCGACGACGACCTCGGCGACCACGCCCGCCTCGTCGGCGACGATCGGGTTCATCAGCTTCATCGCCTCGACGATCCCGAGCGTCTGACCGGCCTCCACCTCGTCACCGACCCGGACGAAGGGCCCGGCCTCCGGGGCCGGCGCCGCGTAGAACGTGCCGACCAGGGGGGCGTGGACGGCGGTGAGGTCCGCCGGCACCTCGGCGTCGGAGGCAGGGTCCGCGGCGAGCGTGAGACCGCGCGGCCCGGGGACGCCGGCGCCGTCGGCGGGCGGACGGTCCTCGGTGGCCCACTCGATCTCGATCGAGCTGTCCCCGTTGCGCACGGTGAGCCGGCGCAGGTCCCCGGGGAGGGCCCGGGCCAGCTGCAGCACGTCCTCCCGCAGCGAGCGCACCTCGTCGTCCTCGCCGGCGGGCGGGCCGGTCACCTCGGCTCGCTGGGCGAGCTCCCCGGGGCGCACGTCACCGCTCCACCGGCAGGACGGGCTGGAGCGCCCGCACCGGCCGTCCGTCGTCCACGTCGATGCGGGAGAACCGCCGCGACCGGGCCGCCAGCAGGGCATCGACGTCCTGCCCGGCGAGTTCGTCCAGCTCCCGGCGGACCGCGGCGCGGAGCAGCCGCGCCGCCTCGGCCGGGTCGGTGTGCGCACCGCCCGGGGGCTCGGCGACCACGGAGGTGGCGATGCCCGACCGGTACAGGTGGGCCGCACCCAGGCGCATGGCCCGGGCGGCGGTCGGCGCCGCGGTGGACGTCCGCCACAGGATGGCCGCGCAGCCCTCGGGGCTGATCACCGACAGGTAGGCGTTCTCCAGCACCAGCAGCCGGTCGGAGGTGCACAGGGCCAGCGCGCCGCCGCTGCCGCCCTCCCCGGTCACCACGGAGACGACCGGGACGCGGAGCCGGCTGCTGCGCATGATGATCTCGGCGATCGCGTGGGACTGCCCGTGCTCCTCCGCCTCCGGTCCCGGGTGGGCGCCGGGGGTGTCGACGAGCGTGACGACGGGCAGCCCGTGCACCTCCGCGTGCCCGAGCAGCCGCATCGCCTTGCGGTAGCCCTCCGGATGGGGCATCCCGAACTCGTGCGCCACCCGCTCGCGGACCGAGTGCCCCTTCTCGTGCCCGAGGACGACGACGCTGTGGCCGCCGATCGAGGCCACGCCCCCGATCAGGGCGGGGTCGTCACCGAAGGCCCGGTCGCCGTGCAGCTCGACGAAGTCGTCGAAGGCGGTGTGCAGGTAGTCCAGCGTTGTCGGCCGCTCGACCACCCGGGCCCGCTGGACCACGTCCCACGGGTCGCTGTCCGGTGGGGGCGTCACGTCGGGGGCGTGTCCGCCTCGTTCGCCACCCTGGCCTCGGTCCTCGTCGGCGAGCGCGGCGCGCACGTGGGCTTCGCCGGCCCCCGCGTCGTGCAGGAGACGATCCGGGCCGAGCTCCCGAGCGACTTC
>NZ_JAAKGN010000275.1:0-2934 GCF_011039295.1 Modestobacter sp. KNN46-3
AGAAGTGTATAAGGGACAGCGACCGCACCGCGCCGCCCCTCCCCGCCGACGTGCTCGCCCGGCAGGCGGCCCGCGAGTCCGCCGCCCGGACCTATGCCCGGACCTTCCGCATCGTGCCGGTACACGCACGGGGGATGACGGTGACCGGCGCGGACGGCCGCCGTTACCTCGACTGCCTGTCGGGAGCGGGAACGCTGGCGCTCGGCCACAACCACCCGGTCGTCGTCGAGGCGGTGCAGCGTGTCATCGAGCGGGGCGCACCCTGGCACGCCCTCGACATCGCCACTCCGGAGAAGGACGACTTCACCGACGCGCTCTTCGCCGCGCTGCCGCCCGGGCTGGCCGGGCACGCCAAGGTGCACTTCTGCGGCCCGGCCGGCACCGACGCCGTGGAGGCCGCGCTCAAGCTGACCCGCACCGCCACCGGGCGCAGCGGCGTGGCAGCGTTCACCGGCGCCTACCACGGCATGACCGCCGGCGCCCTGGCCGCCTCCGGCGGGGTGGCGGTCAAGGAGCCCATGACCGGCGTGGCCACCGAGGCGGTCCGGCTGCCCTACCCGCACGCCTACCGCTGCCCGTTCGGGCTCGGGGACGCCTCGGGAGAGGTGTCGGCACGCTACGTGGAGCGGCTGCTGGACGACCCCAACGGTGGGATCGTGCCGCCTGCGGCGATGATCCTCGAGCCGGTCCAAGGCGAGGGCGGCGTCATCCCCGCACCGCTGCCGTGGCTACGTGAGATGCGCCGGATCACCGCCGAGCGGGGCATCCCGCTGATCGTCGACGAGGTCCAGACCGGAGTGGGCCGCACCGGCACCATGTGGGCGATCGACGCCGCCGAGGTGGAGCCCGACGTCATGGTGCTCTCCAAGGCGATCGGCGGGAGTCTCCCCCTGGCCGTGGTGGTCTACGCCGACCACCTCGACTCGTGGGCGCCTGGCGCGCACACCGGTACCTTCCGCGGCACGACCTTGGCGATGGCGGCCGGCGCCGCCACGCTGCGGTACGTGCTCGCCGAGCGACTGCCCGAGCGGGCCGAGGCCCTCGGCCGGCAACTGCGGGCCGAGCTGACGAGCCTGGCGGGCGCGCACCCCTCGATCGGGGAGGTGCGCGGCCGCGGGCTGATGAACGGCATCGAGCTGGTCGAGCCGGACGCCGCGCCGGATGCCTGCGGGGCTCGCCCGGCCGCTCCGGGCCTGGCCGTGGCCGTTCGCGCTGAGTGCCTGAAGCGGGGGCTGATCGTCGAGCTCGGGGGGCGGCACGACAGCGTCGTCCGGCTGCTGCCGCCGCTGGTGATGACCGACGAGGAGGCCGGTGCGGTCCTCGACCGCCTCGACGCGGCCCTGACTGTGGCCGAGCAGGAGCACCGGGCATGACCGCCGTCGTCCCCGGGCGACCGGCGCCCCGCGGCCTCCGCGGCTCCGAGGAGGGCGACCTGGCCGAGCTCGTGTCGGTCTCGGTCGACGCGCTTGCCGCCGGCCGGGCGGCACGGAGCGGCCCGGTGCCTGCCGGTGACCCTCGGCAGGTGGCCGCCGACGTCGACGCCGCCCTCTCCGGCGGTGTCCTGCCGCAGGTCGGGATCGGTGCACGGGCCGCCCTGGTCGGGCTGGTGAGCACCGTCGCCGCGGGCGCCGCTGACCCGGCCGACCCGCTGTGCGCGGCCCACCTGCACTGCCCGCCGCTGCCGGTCGCGGTCGCCGCCGACCTGGCCGCCAGCGCCCTGAACCAGTCGCTGGACAGCTGGGACCAGGCGCCCGCCGCCACGGTGCTCGAAGAGCGGGTCATTGCCACGCTTGCCGAGCTGGCCGGCCTGACCGGCGGCGTCGGAGTGGTGACCACCGGTGGGACGGGGTCGACCTACACCGCCCTGCTGCTGGCCCGCGACGCCGACCCCAGGCCGGTCCGGCTGTACGCCGGCGCGGCCGCGCACTTCTCCGTGGAGCGGGCGGCCCACCTGCTCGGCCTGCCGGCCGTCGTCTCCGTGCCGCCGGCGGCGGACCGGGCTCTGGACCCCGCTGCGCTGGCCGCCCTGCTGCGCGATGCACCGTCGGGCGAGCGCCCCGTCGTGGTCGCCACGGCCGGCACCACGGACCTGGGGACGATCGATCCGCTCGCGGCCGTGGCTGCGCTGGTCCGCAGCCACGGCGGGTGGCTGCACGTCGACGCCGCCTACGGCGGGGGGCTGCTGTTCTCCGATCGGCGGCGGCACCTGCTGGCCGGCCTCGGGCAGGCCGACAGCATCTCCCTGGACCTGCACAAGTTCGGCTGGCAGCCGGCCGCCGCGGGGGTGTTGCTGACCCGGGAGGCGGCCGCGTTCGCCCCCTTGGACCGGCGGGCGGCCTACCTCAACCCGGCCGACGACGAGGCGGCCGGGTACGCCAGCCTGCTCGGCCGGTCACTGCGCACCACCCGCCGCGCCGACGTGCTCAAGATCGCCGTCACGCTGCGGGCGCTCGGACGGGCCGGTCTCGGCGCGATGGTCGACGCCTGCTGCGACCTGGCGGCGTACGCCGCGGCACGGGTGCAGGCCGAACCCCGGCTGCAGCTGGCCGCGGCCCCGGTGCTCAGCACCGTCGTGTTCCGCCACCGCGGCGGCGACGCGGTCAACGCCGGCCTGCGCCGACGACTGTTGCGCGAAGGACGCGCGGTCGTGGGCCGGACAGAGCTGGACGGACGGGTGCACCTGAAGCTCACCCTGCTCAACCCGGCCGCGACCCCGGCCGACGTCGACGCGCTGCTCGGCCTGGTCCTCGCCGCTGGATCCGCCGAGGAGGCCGACGCGTGACCACCGGCCCCGTCCGCACCGCACCCGTCCACGCGCCGGCCGAACCGGCAGCTGGGCAAGGACTCGGCGACCCAGCGCAGGTAGTCGTCGTACTCCGTGCGCGGCACCTGGAACCGCTCGGCGAGGTAGAAGCGGAACAACCGGCCCTGCGC
>NZ_JAAKGN010000276.1:0-2994 GCF_011039295.1 Modestobacter sp. KNN46-3
GCTGCCCGGCCAGCTGCGCGGAGTAGCTGCTGGAGCCCAGCAGGACCACCCGGGGCGCCGAGACGGCGGCCGGCGTGGCGGTGAACCGCTCGGCCAGCCCGCCCTCGACCCGCTGGTCACCGAAGAGCCCGAGCAGGTCGAGCAGGTCCTGCGGGAACTGCTCGGCCGACAGCAGCTTCGGGTCGCGGCGCAGCGCCAGGGCGGTGTGCTGGTCGGTGCCCGGGGCCCGACCGATGCCCAGGTCGATCCGCCCGGGGTGCAGCGCCTCGAGCAGGGCGAACTGCTCGGCCACCACCAAGGGCGCGTGGTTGGGGAGCATCACCCCGCCGGAGCCGACGGCGATCCGGTCGGTCACCGCGGCCAGGTGGGCGATGAGCACCGGCGGGTTGGTGCTGGCCACCGCCGGCATGTTGTGGTGCTCGGCCACCCAGAGCCGCCGGTAGCCGAGCCGGTCGGCGGCCTGCGCGACGGCGACGGTGTGCGCCAGGGCGTCGGCGGTGGTCTGCCCGGACCCGACGGTGGCCAGCTCGAGCACGGACAGGGGCAGCGGGATCTCGGACATCACTGCGGCCAACACCGCCCCGGCGGGCGGGCTTCCCGCCGCTCAGCCGGGCTCGTGCGCCCGCAGCGTGGCGTCGGGGTCCAGCCGGTCGAGGACGGCGGTGAGCGCCTCCTCCAGCGCCAGCGTCTGCGCGGGGGTCAGCGCGGCGAACACCCCTTCCCGGACGGCGGCCACGTGCCCGGGCGCGACCCGCTCCACGACGTCCCGGCCGGCGTCGGTGAGCACGGCGACGTTGCCGCGGCGGTCCTCGGCGGCCTTCTCGCGACGCACCCACCCGCGCTCCTCCAGTCGGGCCACGGTGTGCGAGAGCCGGCTCTGCGACTGGTTCGCGGTGCGCGCCAGGTCGCTCATCCGCAGGTTCCCGCCCGGCGCCTCGGACAGCATCGCGAGCACGACGTAGGCCGCATGGGTGAGGCCGGCGTCCCGCTGGAGCTGGGCGTCGAGCGTGCGCGGCAGCAGCTCGGCGACGGCCAGCCAGGCCCGCCAGGTGCGCTGTTGCTGCTCGTCGAGCCACGGGGAGGACACGCCCGGCCACGCTACCGGCCGGGTCGGCGCCGTCCGGCCGCAGCGGGAGACGCTCGTCACCCGGCGGGCGGACACCGGTCGACCGGCGTGGACGCCGGGCGGGCCGACGGCGCATCATTGGCAGTCGCCGGGGCGGAGTGCCAGCCCGGCTCGGATCGGACGAGGAGCTCCAGCACCGTGCCCACCTACCAGTACGTCTGCACCAACCCCGAGGTCAAGCACGAGTTCGAGGTCGTGCAGTCGTTCACCGACCCCGCCGTGGCCACCTGCACCGAGTGCGAGGCGCCGGTGCGCAAGGTCTACGGCTCGGTGGGCGTGGTCTTCAAGGGGTCGGGCTTCTACCGGACCGACAGCCGCAAGGGCGAGGGCGCCTCGACCAGCTCCAGCTCGGCGAAGGAGTCCTCCGGCGGGAGCAAGGACTCCGGGGGCAGCAAGGAGTCCGGCAGCAAGGACGCCGGCAGCAAGACCAGCAGCACGACGTCGAGCGGCACGGCGTCCACGTCGTCGAGCAGCTCCTCGTCCAGCAGCAGCGGGGGCAAGGCCGCGAACTGACCGGCGCACGGACGACGGCGGCGCGCTGCCGCCGGTCCACAGCCGGGCCCGCGGTCCACAGCCTCGCTCCGCACCGGGAAGGGCACCGCCGCCGCTCCTAGCGTCGTCGTGTGCCCCGTCTCCGCCGTCCGCGCTCCCCCGTGCACCTGCTGCGGCAGGTGGCCGCGGCCGCGCTCGTGTGCCTGGCCCTGGTCCTCGCGCTGCGCCCACCGCCGTCGCCCCCGGGCCAGCGCGAACAGCCGACCGTCCCGGTGGTCGTCGCCGCGGCGGACCTCCCGGCCGGCACGGTGCTCACCGCCGGCGATCTCGCGGCAGCCGAGCTGCCCACCGGCCTGCTCCCCTCTGGGGCCACGGCCGACGTCGCCGGGTTGACCGGTCAGCTGCTGGCCGCGCCGGTGCGCTCCGGTGAGCCGGTCACCGACGTCCGGCTGGTCGGGCCGGGGCTGTGGTCGGCGGTCCCCGCCGGGCAGGTCGCCGCCCCCGTCCGGCTGGCCGACCTGGCGGTGGCGACGCTGCTGCGCGCCGGTGACCGGGTCGACGTGCTGGCCGCCGGCGCGCCGGGCGCGGTCGCGGCCCCGGTCGTCGAGGTGGTCGCCAGCGGCGCCCGCGTGCTCACCGCCCCGACGCCGGAGGTCAGCGACGGCCCGACGGCGGGCACCCCGGCCGGCGGCGGGCTGCTGGTGCTGGCGGTCTCCCCGGACACCGCGGCGCGGCTGGCCGCTGCCGCGGCGACCGCGACGCTCACCGTTACGCTCGGCCGGCCGTGATCAGGGGCTCCGCAGTGGGGTCCCCGCGACCGAGAGGTGCCGTTCGTGCTCAAGGGCTTCAAGGACTTCCTGCTCCGCGGGAGCGTCATCGACCTCGCGGTGGCGGTGGTCATCGGCACCGCGTTCACGGCCGTGGTCACCTCGTTCACCGAGTCGTTCCTGCGCCCGCTGATCGGGCTGATCGGGGGCGGCGGCGTGGACGGCGGCGTCCTGGAGGTCAACGGGCAGGACTTCACCTGGGGCGCCTTCGTCAACCAGCTGATCACCTTCGTGCTGACCGCGGCGGTCATCTACTTCGTGGTCGTGCTGCCGATGAAGACGCTGTTCGAGCGCCGGGAGCGCGGTGAGCAGACCGGGCCGGTGCTGCCCACCCAGACCGAGCTCCTCGTCGAGATCCGCGATCTGCTCCAGGCCCAGCACGGGCAGCCGCCGGCGTCCGGCCCGGAGGCCCGGCACCGCGCCTAGATGACCTATTCCAAGGGTCAGTGGTCGTAGGCGATCAGTGATCGCGTCCAGACGACGTTCCCGCGGGAACGTCGTCGGGCTGGGTCGGCGTGGCAAGTCAGGGGTGAGGGCGAGGGTGCCCAG
>NZ_JAAKGN010000277.1:0-2923 GCF_011039295.1 Modestobacter sp. KNN46-3
CCCGGCAGCGCGCCACCGGCCGGGTCGGGCACCGACTCCGGCGGCGCGTCCGCGGGTGGCCGGACGGAGCGCAGGGACGTCACCACCCCACTGTCACACCGGTGCGCAACCCACTGCCCGGCCCACCCGGTCAGATGACGTCCCGTGTGAACGGGATCACACGGGGGTCTGGCGGCGGGCCTGCCTCCTGCGGCACAGTGCGTCCCACGCCGGGCCCTCCCGAGCGAGAGCCCGGGGGCGGCTGGCCGGTGCGCGCCCCACCTCGCCTCGGAGGAACACATGCCCGACGCCGACCTGTCCGGAGGAGACCTCGCCCTGGTGGCGATCGCGCTCCTCATCTCCCTCGCCGCCCTCGGCTTCGCCGCCTGGCTGGTCCGCGCGGTCCTGGCCGCCGACCAGGGCACGGCGTCGATGCAGGAGATCGCGAAGGCGATCCAGGAGGGCGCCGGGGCCTACCTGAGACGGCAGTACCGCACGCTCGCCGTCTTCGCCGCCATCGTCTTCGGGTTGCTGCTCCTGCTCCCGGTGGCCGACGGCGGCCTGGGCACCCGGCTGGGCCGCGCGGCCTTCTTCCTCGTCGGGGCCGGGTTCTCCGCCGCGGTCGGCTTCATCGGGATGACCCTGGCCACCCGCGGCAACGTCCGGGTGGCGGCCGCGGCGGCCGCCGGTGGGCACCGGCCCGCTTTCCGCATCGCGTTCCGCACCGGCGGTGTCTGCGGGATGATCACCGTCGGCCTGGGGCTGTTCGGGGCCTCGCTGGCGCTGCTGCTGTTCCGGGACACCGCGCCGATCGTGCTGGAGGGGTTCGGCTTCGGCGGGGCGCTGCTGGCGATGTTCATGCGCGTCGGCGGCGGCATCTTCACCAAGGCCGCCGACGTCGGTGCCGACCTGGTCGGCAAGGTCGAGGCCGGCATCCCGGAGGACGACCCGCGCAACGCGGCGACGATCGCGGACAACGTCGGGGACAACGTCGGCGACTGCGCGGGCATGGCCGCCGACCTCTTCGAGTCCTACGCGGTGACGCTGGTGGCCGCGCTGATCCTCGGCCAGATCTTCTTCGGTCCGGTGGGGATGGTGTTCCCGCTGGTGGTGGCCGCGATCGGGGTGATCGCCTCCGTGGTCGGCATCCTGGCGAGCAACCCCAGCAGCAACGACCGGAATTGGATGGCCCCGATCAACCGCGGCTTCTTCCTCTCCGCCGCCGTCTCCCTGGTGCTGGTCGCGGCGGCGGCGTTCACCATCCTGCCGACGATCTCCGACGGTCTGGACATCGCGGTCAGCCCGCAGGTGCTCGGTTTCCTCTCCGTGCTCATCGGCATCGTGCTGGCCGCCGCGATCCAGCAGCTCACCGGCTACTTCACCGAGACCTCCCGCCGGCCCGTCCGCGACGTGACCCGCAGCTCGCTCACCGGCCCGGCCACGGTGATCTTGTCGGGCATCTCCCTGGGCCTGGAGTCGGCCGTCTACGCGGCGCTGCTCATCGGCACCGCCGTCTACGGCGCCTTCCTCATCGGCGGCGCCGCGGCGCTCTACGCGGTCGCGCTGGCCGGCTGCGGGCTGCTCACCACCGCCGGGGTGATCGTCTCGATGGACACCTTCGGTCCGGTGAGCGACAACGCGCAGGGCATCGCGGAGATGTCCGGGGACATCGACGAGGAGGGCGCCCAGGTCCTCACCGACCTGGACGCCGTCGGCAACACCACCAAGGCGATCACCAAGGGCATCGCGATCGCCACCGCCGTGCTGGCGGCCACCGCCCTGTTCGGCTCCTACAACGCCAGCCTGATCGTCGCGTTGGACGAGGCCGGGTCAGACCTCGGGAACGCCCTCACCCTGGTCTCCCCGAACAACGTCGTCGGCGCCGTCGTCGGCGCCGCGGTCGTCTTCCTCTTCTCCGGGCTGGCGATCAACGCGGTGTCCCGTGCCGCCGGCCGGGTCGTGTTCGAGGTGCGCGAGCAGTTCCGCACGCACCCCGGGATCATGGACTACAGCGAGCGCCCCGACTACAGCCGTGTGGTCGACATCTGCACCCGGGACTCGCTGCGGGAACTGACCACCCCTGGCCTGCTCGCGGTCCTGGCGCCGGTCGCGGTCGGCTTCGGACTCGGGTTCGGCCCGCTGGCCGCCTACCTGGTCGGTGCGATCGCCACCGGCACCCTGATGGCGGTGTTCCTGGCCAACTCTGGCGGCGCCTGGGACAACGCCAAGAAGATGGTCGAGGACGGCGCGCACGGCGGGAAGGGCAGCCCGGCGCACGAGGCGACCATCATCGGCGACACCGTGGGCGACCCGTTCAAGGACACCGCCGGCCCGGCCATCAACCCGTTGCTCAAGGTGATGAACCTGGTCGCGCTGCTGATCGCCCCGGCCGTCGTCGGACTGTCCGTCGGCGAGGGCGCCAACACCGCGCTGCGGCTGTCGATCGCCATCGGTGCGGTCCTGGTGATTGTGGTGGCCGTCGTGGTCAGCAAGCGGCGGTCCAGCGTCGTGGGCGGCGAGACCGACACCCCGGCCGAGGAGCTCACCGAGAAGGCCTACTGACCGGCGGGTTGTGGAGAGCGGCACCGGGTGTGGACGACGGGCTCCGGAGGGGGAGCCGGGCTCCCTAGCGTCCCTCGCGCCGGTCCCGCCCGGGGCCGTGGTCCGCCGCCGGGAGGCACGTGTGTCCGATCTGATCGACGTCCAGCTCGACGCGCTCGGGGAGCTGCTGGGCGAGCTCGCCGCGCTCGGTGTCGAGCTGGAGGAGGAGGAGCGGCTGTGCGCCTCCGCGGGGCGGGCGCTGGGCACCGCGCTGGAGGGGGCGACCTTCGCGCTGTGGGAGCCGCCGCTGACGGAGCGGACCGGCGAGCACGGTGCGCCGCTGCGCCGGTCGGCGGCCGCCGACGCGGCCGGGCTGCTGGCCGACCTGGTCGAGCAGAACGCC
>NZ_JAAKGN010000278.1:0-2827 GCF_011039295.1 Modestobacter sp. KNN46-3
CCGTCGCCGGAACCGGTGCCCGATCTGCCGCTGCCGGACGGCCCGGTGCTGGACAACCTGCACCCTGCCCTCGAACACGCCTGGCACCCGGTCGCCCTGTCCACCGACCTCCGTGCCGGCGGCTACCTGCAGACCCGGCTGCTGGGGCGCACCTGGACGGTGCACCGCCGGACCGGCGGCGTACTGGCCGCCGATCCCCCTGCGTGGGGCGTCGTCGAGCACCTGGGTGTCGTCTGGATCGCCCCGGCCGAACCGTCGGCCGAACTGCTCGCCGTCCCGGAGACCGCCGACCCGCTGGCCGTGTCCGGCTGGCTGCCCCCGGCCCGCAGTCCCGCCTCGGCCGGTGCGCTGGCCGACGCCTTCCTCGACACCTCGCGTCACCCCGCGCACCCGACGTCGGGTCCGCCGGAGCCGGCCGTCCCGGAGCTGACGTACGAGCGCGGCGGCTTCTCCGGCGTGCAGGAGGAGCAGCTGGGCGGTCGGCGGGTCACCGCCGTCCACCGGGCCCCGTTCCAGCTGGTGCGACGGGAGGAGGACCTGCGGACGGGCGTGGTCACCACGGTCGTGCGGCTGCTGCAGCCCGAGGACGCCGACTCGACCCGGGTGCACACCCGCGTCCTGGTGCAGCAGACCAGCGGGGCGGCCTCCCCCGGCGCCCTGGCGGCGGCGGTGGCGAGCGCGGCCGCCGTGCTCGACCAGGACCTCGCGTTGCTGGCGCGCTGGGGCAGCACCGGGCTGCCGCTGCTCCCCCGGGACGAGCTGCACCTGCGGGCCGACCGGCTGGGGGTCGCGCTCCGCCGGACGCTGGCCGACTTCGCCACCGACCGTACGGCCGCCGGGCAGACCGAGGAGCTGCAGCGGCGCGCCACCGCCTGATCCGGCAGCGCTCCGGTCCCGCAGGATGGGCCGATGACCGCAGCGGGGCAGTTCGAGCGGGGCACCGACGGCCCGCGGGTGATCCTGGTCGGGGTGGACGGCTCCCCGACGTCACTGCGTGCAGCGGCCTACGCGGCCGGGCTGGCCCGCCGCCAGCGCTCCCGGCTGGTCGCGGTCTACGTCGGGGAGCCGCCGTCGATGGTCGGCTGGGTGCCCGAGGCCCAGGCGGTCGCCCAGGACGCCGCCGCCCAGGTGGGCGAGGAGCTGCGCCGTGAGCTGCAGTCGGCGGCCGAGGACCTGGGCATCGCGGTGGAGCTGTGCACCGCCCAGGGTGACCCGGTGACCGAGCTGTCCCGGATCGCCGACGAGCTGCCGGCGGACGCGGTGCTGGTGGGCGCGTCCGAGCAGGCCGGCCACCGGGTGATCGGATCGGTGGCGGTCCGGCTGGTGCGGGTCGGCCGCTGGCCGGTGACCGTCGTCCCCTGACGCGGCGGGGACGGGACCGCGCCGCCGTCTGCTGAGCCGCTACGGTTCGTCGGCGTGGCGACCAACTCCCCGGAAGTGACCGACCTGCCCGAGCTGCGCGTGGTCGGGGTGCAGCTCGAGGCCCCGTTCGACGAGCTGCGGCACCGGGTCCCGGTTGCCTGGCAGGCGGTCCTGGGCCGGGCCGTCGAGCTGCCGGACCCCGGGGCGACGGGGTACGTCGAGGCCAGCCAGCACCTCGGTGGCGGGCGCTACCGGGAGACGGTGGGGGTGCTCGCCGGCGCGGACACGGCCGTGCCGGTGGGCATGACGGCCGTGGTCCTGCCGGCGAGGCGCTGGGCTCGGCTGGTCCACGACGGGCCGCTGCCCGAGGTCGCCGAGAGCTTCGGCCGGCTGCACGACTGGTGCGCCCAGCAGGGCCTGGCGTACGGGGACCTCAAGCTGGACACCGGGTACACCGCCGACGGCACCGGTCCGCACGTGCTGCACGTCGACGTCCCGGGCACGTCCGCCTGACGGCTCAGGACGCAGCCGGCTCCTCGTCCGCGGCGAAGGCGTTGGCCACCAGGTCCCGGTGGGCGGCGAGCAGCCACCAGAGTGCCCCGGCGAGCAGCAGCTGGGCAGCGCCGGACACCGCGAACACGGTGGGCACGCTCGTCGCGTCGGCCAGCAGCCCACCGGCCAGCGCGCCCAGCGGGATGCCGCCCCAGACCAGCGTCCGGTAGCCGCCCTGGACCCGGCCGAACAGCGCCTCGGGGATGAGCGCCTGACGCAGCGACATGGTGAGCACGTTCCAGAACAGCACCCCCGCCGTCCCGACCCCGTACAGCGCCCCGGCCACGACGCCGTTCTCGGTGAACGCCATGGCGCCCAGGGTCAGCGCGGCCAGCACCGACCCGACGACCAGCGTGGCGGTGCGGCCGATCCGGGCGGCCAGCGGCGCGGCGGTGAGCCCGCCGGCCACCGCACCCACCCCGGCGGCGGTGAGCAGCAACCCGTACCCGGCCGCGCCGATCTCCAGCGTGTCCAGCGCGTACAGCACGAAGACGCCGGTGGTCATCGACGAGGTGAGCGCGGTGCTCGCCGAGACGAGGGTGAGGCCGCGGAGGAAGCGGTGCCGCCACAGCCAGCCCACGCCCTCGGCGACGTCCCGGCGGATCGTCGTGGGCGGGCCCCCGCCGCGGACCGGCCGGTGCGTGCCGGCGATGCCGACCACCAGGACGGCGGCGAGCAGGAAACCACCGGCGGTGGTGAGCAGCGGCGCGGCGGCCGCGAGGACGAACAGCACCGAGCCCAGCGGCGCGCCGATGAACCCCTGGCTGGCCTCCTCGGCGGTGGTGAGCAGCCCGTTGCCGCGGTCGAGCTGGTCGCGGCGGACCACCTGCGGCAGCATCGCCCGGGCCGCGCTGTCGTACACCGTCTCCGCGACCCCCACCGCGAACGCCACGGCGTAGAGGACGGCGAGCGA